>DASSUY010000067.1:0-15663 GCA_035706525.1 Steroidobacteraceae bacterium | reverse complement strand
TGACGGCGGGCTTCGCGGCGAGGAGCCGCGTGATCGCGTCCGCCTTGCCGAGGTCGACGGCGAGCGAGGACGCGCGGCCCGCGCCCAGCGTGCGCACGAGCGCCGCGGCGGCGCTGCCGTCGCGCCCCGCGATCACGAGGTCGAGTTCTTCGCGCTTCGCGAGGTTCGCGGCGATGCGCCGGCCGAACACTCCGGTGCCGCCGAGCACGAGAACGAGCGGCCTCCCCATGGGTCTAAAAGTCTACAGGGCCTGTCGCATCCGAAGATACCGGCTTCGTCCGACTGACGCGGCCGCAGGCCTTGTCCCAAGTTGTGAAGCCCATGTTGGAGTTCATTATGGCCATTGCCCTGTCCTCACCCGTCTTCTCCCACAACGGGCCGATCCCGAAGCTCTACACCTGCCAGGGGAAGGACATATCCCCCGCGCTGACCTGGAGCGGGCTCCCGAACGGGACGAAGAGCGTCGCGCTCATCATGGACGACCCGGACGTGCCGGATCCCGCGGCGCCGAAGCGCGAGTGGGTTCACTGGGTGCTCTACAACATCCCGCCGACGGCGACGGGGCTGCCGGAGGCGGTCAGCGCGACGGCACTCCCGTCCGGCACGAAGCTGGGCAAGAACGACTGGGATCGCCCCGGCTACGGCGGCCCCTGCCCGCCGATCGGGCGGCACCGCTATTTCCACAAGCTCTACGCGCTCGACACGGTGCTGCCGGACCTGAAGCAGCCGACCAAGGCGCAGCTGCTCGAGGCGATGAAGGGGCACATCCTCGAAGAAGCCGAGATCATCGGGACTTACGAGAAGACCTGAACGACACGAGGTCGAGGTCGGGATCGCCCCCGCCCGTGACGAGGCCGCGCAGCATCTGCGCGGCCATCATCGCGAACGTGATGCCGTTGCCGCCGTAGCCGAGGGCGGCGTAGCAGTTCGGCATGCGCGGCAGGCGCCCGATCGTCGGCGTCGAGTTGCGCGACGTGCCGAAGGAGCCGCACCAGGCGAAGGCGGGCCGGGCATCGACACCCGGCAGCAGGGCCGCGAGCTTGCGCGAGAGCGTCGCCGTCTTCTCCGGCAGCTTGGCGTCGCGGCGCGCCTCGTCCGCGAAGTCCTCGTCCTCGCCGCCGCAGATGATCCGCCGGTCCGGCGTCGTCCGGAGGTACAGGTAGGGCTCCGCGGCCTCCGAGATCATCGCGCTGCCCTCCCAGGGCTCGCGACGCTGCGGCGCGGTCGCGATCACCCAGGTCGAGCGGATGCACTGGCCTTTCGTCGGCGCGGCCGTCGGCATCTCGTAGCCGCTCGCGAACACGAGGTGGCGGCAACGGATGACGGGGCCGTCCTTCGTCGTCGCGCGCACCATGCGCCGGCCGGGCTGGACGCGGGTCACCTCCGCCGGCGCGCAGAGCGTCGCGCCGCGCCGGAGCGCCGCGTTCAGGAAGCCGGCGGCGAGCCGGCGGGGCTCCACGCAGAAGCCGCCCGAGGAATGAAGGGCGGCACGACGGCGGATCCCGAATCGCCGCAGGACGTCGCGCGCCTCGAGGAAGTCGGTCTCGAGCCCCGCGCGGCGGCGCGCCGCCTGCTCGGCGAGCAGGCCGGCGCGGTCGAGCTCGCTGCCTTCGAGGTAGAGCGTGTCGCGCGCGACCTGCTCGGCACCGATGCGCAGCCGCTGCATGCGGTCGCCCAGGGCCTCGACGGCGAGCCGCGAGCGGCGCCAGAGCCGCTCGGCGCGCGCCTGGCCGATGCGCCGCGCGAGCTTCACGATCGGCATGTCGAGCTCGTACTGGATGAGCGCGGTCGTCGCCGCGGTCGAACCGGCGAGCGGCCCGCGGCGGTCGACGACGAGGACCTCGAGGCCGGCGTCGGTGAGCGCCTCGGCGATCAAGGCGCCGGAAATGCCGGCGCCGATGACGAGGACTTCGGTCATCCGGTCGGTTGGGAGGCGGGCCTTGGGGATCGCGGGAGCCGGGCGCGCCTGCCAGACCGTGCGGCCCGTGCGCAGGTCGAGCTTTCGCGTCGCGCTTTTCCGGCGTGTCGTGCGGGCCCTGGCGCGCCCGGCCGTCACTTCGCGAGCAGCGCCGTCTCCACGAATCCGCGGCGGCAGGCGTTGCAGGGCGAGACGAAGGTGTACGGGCCCTCGCGCGCGGTGCCGATCACGAGCATGGAGGTGCCGACGGGATACTCGTCGAGGGCCTGCGCCTTCTTGCCGCCGGGGGCGTCATAGACGGCGGAGTCCTGGGTCAGGGTCTTGAGAGTGCCCTGCGCCGCGACGTCGACGGCGTGGCCCTTGTAGTCGATCCAGGTGCGCGCGTACGCCTTGCCGTTCCACTCGTAGTGGACGAGCTCGCTGCAGGGCTGCTGGCCCTGGCAGCCGCCGCGCAGCGTCGCGTACGTGCCTTCCTTGGCGGGCAGGACCTCGATGCCGGGGCCGTCGTCGGCGTTGAAGGCGCCGATCTCCGCCCAGCTGTCGCCGCGCTTCTTGTAAAGGAGGAACGGGCAGCCGGTGCTGCCGCAGGCGAAGGCGCCGGGCGCGCCCTCGCAGTCGAAATTGCCGATGAGGTCGATCAGGATCTCGGCGCTCGCGTCGCCGTCGACGTCGAGCGACCAGGCCTCGGAGGGGACGTGCGCCTTGAGCGTCCCGCCGTGCGCGGCGCACTGCTTGCCCATGTAGTCGAGCGAGAGCAGGGCGAAGGACGGGCAGCGCGAGGACTGGGCCTCGTCCTCGGTCATGTCCTCGGCGAGGCAGGAGGCGAGGTCGAGGCGCTTGGTGAGCGTCGCGGGGATGCCGGCGGGGCCGCTGGTGGCCGCGGTCTTCGCCTTGCGCTGGGTCTTCGTGACGTCGCTCTTGCCCGACTCGCCGCAGGCGGTCAGGACGAGTAGCGCTGCCAGCGACGCGATGAGAATCCGCATGCCCACCCTCCGAGCCGGCGACAGGAGCCGGTCGAGCGGCAGGTTAGCAAGGGGGAAGGGGGCGAAAAAGGGGAATGCCGCATAAAAGGGGACGCTCACCTTTTTTGAGGGGGCAGGCATCTTTAGCCGGGGGGCGTCCTTGAGTTGGCTGGAGCTGCCTGCCCCTCAGAAAAGGTGAGCGTCCCCTTTTATGCGGCGTCCGAGTGCGGCTGCCCGCCGGTCAACCCGAGGTCGGTGCCGCTGACCCGCTCCAGGCGCCGCGCCACGTCTGCCCAGTTGACCAGCTCCCAGAAGGCGCCGATCCACTGGTCCTTCTTGTTCCGGTACTGCAGGTAGTACGCGTGCTCCCACATGTCCATCACGAGGAGCGGCAGGCTCCCGACGGCCGTGCGGTCCTGGTGGTCGTGGATCTGCTCGACGAGCAGCGTCTGCCGCGTCGGCTCGAAAACGAGCGCGGCCCAACCGGAGCCCTGCACCGACTGGCCGGCGGCGGAGAACTGCTTGCGGAACGCATCGACGCTGCCGAACGCGGCCTTGAGGCCCTTCTCGAGCGCGCCCGACGGCCCCGCGCCGTCGCCTGGCTCGAGGTTCCGCCAGAACAGCGAGTGCAGCACGTGGCCCGAGTAGTTGAACGCGAGGTCTTTCTCGAGCTGGTTGACCTTGCCGAAGTCGCCCTTCTCGCGCGCCTCGGCGAGCGCCGTCAGAGCCTTGTTGAGGCCGTCGACGTACGCCTTGTGGTGCTTCGAGTAGTGCAGCTCCAGGATCTCGGCCGACAGCCGTGGCTCCAGCGCGTTGTACGCGTAGCCGAGCGGCGGCAACTCGAAATGCGGCGCCGGCTTCATGGCCGGCGCCGCGAGGCGGCTGCGAAACTACGAAAACTACGGACCGGCACCATGGCCGCCATGGCCGTCAGGCGGCGGCGTCGGTGCTGCCGGCGTCGAGCGTGGTGGCGAAGCGGTCGATCTGCTTTTCCGCTTCGTCCTTGCTGATGCCGTAAGCCTCCTGGATGCGGCCCGCGAGCTGCTCGCGGCGGCCGTTGATCATGTCGAGGTCGTCATCGGTGAGCTTGCCCCACTGCTGGCGCACCTTGCCCGACATCTGCTTCCAGTTCCCTTCGATACGATCCCAGTTCATCGCACTCTCTCCTTGAGATTCAGGATTCTCGTCATGCTCGTGCCGCAGACGACCTGCGGCACGCACGAAAAGGATGAACTGCGGGAGCGCGTGAACCTGTAGGACTACTCCTTGTTGCCGCGTAAGTTCTGCACGTTCGCTTTCGCGTCGGTGAACGCGGCGTTCGCCTCCTGCTCGCACTGCGCCTGCACCGATTCCGGCTGCATCTTGCAGCCCGCGAGCGCCTTGTTGTGCACGGCGGCGGCGGATGCGATCGCGACTTCGTAGCTCGGCGGCTCCGTCGGGTCCGCGACCTCCGCCGGCGGGATGATCGCGGGTATGACCGCCTCGTCCGGTTCCGTCGTCGTCACCTGGTCGGACATCGTCCGGGCGTCGGCCTCGGCCCGGCTCGCCGACTCGGCGTCGGCCGATGTCTTCGATCCGCAGGCGGCGAGGAGGAGGGCGAGCGCCAGGGCGGCGCCGGGCGCGAGCGGGTTTCGGCTGTACATGGCGTATCTCCGGGCTAGTTCGCGGTGCCCGTGCCGCGAATCCTTTCTACGGGCAGCGTGAATCGGCATTCCGTGCCGACGTTCGTTCCGAGCGAGCGGATCGTGAGCCGCCCGTCCAGCGATTCGATGCGGTGGCGCATGCCGAGCAGTCCGTGCGAGCGCGGCGTCTCGATGCGTGACTCGTCGATGCCGGTGCCGTCGTCGCGCACGAGGACGTTGAGCTGGCCGTCGTCCGTCGTCACCTGGATCAGCACGGACTGGGCCTTGGCGTGCTTCACGATGTTGATGAGGCACTCCTGCACGGCGCGGAAGATCGCGATGCGTGCGTCGGGCGAGAGCTCCGGCAGCTCCTCCGGGTACTGCTCCTCGCACTGGATGTTCTGGCGGCGCAGCGTCTCGTCCACGAGCCAGCGCAGCGCCGCGACGAGGCCGACGTTGTCGAGCAGCGTCGGGCGGAGGCTCTCGATGACGCGGCGCTTGAGGGCGAGTCCCTCGTCCATGCTGCGCAGGATCCTCTCCCAGCGCAACTTGCTCGCCTCGGATCCGTCGTCCACGCGCTTGCGCAGCCACGACACGTCGATCTTGGTCGCGACGAGCAGCCCGCCGAGCTCGTCGTGCAGCTCCCGCGCGAGCGCGGCCTTCTCGCGCTCCGCGACCTTCTGCAGGCTGCTCGAGAGGTGGAACAGCATCGCCGTGCGCTGCTGCACCGTGCGGTCGAGCTCGCGGTTGTGGTCGCTGAGCGCTGCGGCTTCCTGCTCGCGGCGGCGCATGTCGCGGCCGAGCAGGAGGCCGACGAGGATGACGAGCAGGAGGCTCAGGAAGCTCGCCGCGCCGAGGAGCACGCGCGAGGTCTGCAGGTCCTGCCGCGAGCTCGTGCGCGCGGCGGCGAGGCGCGCGCTCTCGAGTTCGTACAGCGCCCGCAGCTCGTGGCGCAGGTCGGTCATCGCCTTCGCGCCAATGTCCGTGGACATGAGCTGCAGTGCGGCTTCGCGGCTCACCTCGCCGTACAGGCGCAGCGACACCTGCATCTCACCGACCTTCTTGCCGGTGACCGAGCGCAGGTTCTGCGCGCGCGCGGCGTCCTCACGGAGGCCCGAGGCCTGGAGCATGGCGACCAGCTGGTCGAGCAGGGGGTCGAGCGCGCGCACGGCCGGGTCGAAGCCGCGCAGGTACCGCGGGTCCTCGGACAGGAGGAACCCGCGCTGGGCGGACTCCGCGTCCAGCACGAGGCGGAGGTAGCGCGTGAGCAGCGCCTGCCGCTCCTCGGCGGCCGAGATGACCTGGCTCGCCTGGTGGATGCGCTTGTAGCCGGACTCCGCGACCAGGAAGAGGGTGGCAATGAAGGCGATCCCGAGCAGGATCGGGGCGAAGGTGAGCCGGGGTGTGGTCGAGGTCGCCATGCCGTGCCTAATTTAAGGGCTTAGGGCGCATCCTGCGCGGTGGGACAGGATACGGATGTCGGCCCCGTCCTACAGAGTCCGTAGGCGTTGCCGTCTCGCCCTGACGGCCTCGAGGGTGCCAAATACCGGTTAACTTTCAGTAGGATGAGCCACATGATGAACGCCAGGGTCCTCATAGCAGACGATCACGCCGTCGTGCGGGCCGGTCTCAAGCAGATGCTCGCGGAAGACAACGCCGTGGGGGAGATCGGCGAGGCTGCGACGGGCCAGCAGACGCTCGAGCGGCTGCGGGAAGCCCCGTGGGAGCTCCTGATTCTCGACATCGGCATGCCGGACCGCAGCGGCATGGACATCCTCCGTCACGTGCGGTCGGGCTATCCCGACACGCGGGTACTGATCCTCTCCGGTTTCCCGGAACGGCAGTACGCCATCAACATGCTGCGGGCGGGGGCGCATGGTTTCCTCGGAAAGGAAAGCGCGCCCGACGACCTCCTGAAGGCGGTGCACGTGATATTGGCGGGACGGCGGTACCTGAGCCCCACGATGTCGGAACTCCTCATCTCGGAGATCGACAACGGCGGCGCGGACCGGCCGATCCACCAGCAGCTCTCGAAGCGCGAATTCCAGATCTTCTGCAAGCTCGCGAGCGGCAGTTCGGTCTCGGAAATCGCGAAGGAACTGTGCCTGTCGGTGAAGACGGTGAGCACGTATCGAAGCCGCGTCCTGGAGAAGATGCATTTCAAGACCAACGCGGACATCACCTCTTATGCCTTACGGAACGGGCTCATCCAGTAGCAGGGCCGGCACGGAATCCATCTTGGCGTTACGCGTACTTCTGGTGGAGGATTCCCGCGTGCTCGTCGAGCGCATGCGTGAGTCGCTCGACGGCCTCGAGAACGTCGAGGTCGTCGGCTCGGTCTCGGACGAGGCCGCGGCCATCGAGGCCGTGCGCACGAAGTCGCCGGACGTCATCATCCTCGACCTGCAGCTGAAGGAAGGCACGGGCTTCGGCGTGATGCAGAGCCTCGGCGACGCCCGGCCGACGATCATCGTGTTCACGAACTACATGCTGCCGGAGTACCAGCGCCTCGCGCGCTCGCTCGGCGTCGAGCACTTCCTCAACAAGTCCATCGATTACGAGCGGCTGCCGCAGCTGCTCCAGGAATTCGGCTCCAGCCGACCTCATTAAAAGGGGGCAGGCACCTTTAAAGGTGCCAGCCACCTTTAAAGGTGGCTGTCCCCTTTAAACAAAAAGGGCCTGCGCCGTTCGACGCAGGCCCTGGTCAGGAACACCAAGTGATCTGAGTTTGCGTACGAGGGGGGTCAGTACGACTTGACACTCAGTTCGTTCTTGACGTCCTTCACACCGGTAACGGACTTCGCGACGTCGGCCGCAGCGGTCTTTGCCGCCGCGTTGTCCACGAAGCCGGAGAGCTGCACGACGCCCTGGTTCGTCTCGACGTTGATCTGGTGAGCCTTCGTCGAGGAGTCGGCGATCAGTGCGGCCTTCACCTTGGCGGTCAGCACGGAGTCGTCGACGACTTCACCGGCCGTCGAGCCGTCGCCCTTCTTCACGGCGAGGTCGTTCTGCACTGACGTCACGCCGTCGACATTGCGGGCGATGCTCGCCGCCTGCGACTTCTGCTCCGCGCTGTCCACGAAGCCGGAAAGCTTCACGACGCCGCGGTTCACGTCGACGTTGATGTCGCCGGCGTCGGTGGTCTTGTCGGCCACCAGCTTCGACTTCACGCTCGTGAGGATCGCGGCGTCGTCGATCTGCTCTCCCGCCGACCGTTGGGTCCGGGTCGCCGAGCAGGCGGCCATGCTCAGCACGGCTGCGCTCGCGACGAGAACTGCAACTGCCTTTTTCATCCTTCTCTCCTGGTTTCTTCTAGTAGTAGTCGTGTTTCAGTTTCAGATCACGACGGGGGCAGGTCGGCCGCAGCCTTGGCTGCCTCGTAAGCCGCGTCCGCCTCGTCCTTGCAGGCCTGCTGCTGCTCGGCCGCGAGGGCCTCGCACTTCTCGATCGCGACCTTGTGGTCGCCCTCGGCCTTCGCGAGAGCGGTGTCACGGTCGGCCTGCATCATCTCCTGGTTGGCGTCGGCCTGGGCTTCCGCCACGTCCGACTGCGCCTCCGACTGCGCTTCGGCCACGTCAGCCTGCGTCTCCGCCGGATCCTCGGCCTTGTTGCAGGCGCCGAGCGAGACGGCGAACGCCCCGGCCAGCAGCATTGTCGTTAAACGGTTCATTTGATCATTCTCCTGGCTACGTCCCATTGCGTGCCTTGGGCGAGAGTGTGTTGGCCGCGCGAAAAAGGGGCTGTCGGTTGCGAGCGCGGCCGAATGTCGGAGTGCGGACTACGTCGTCTGACACCGACGCTCCGGCCGCGCCCGCGGTGCTTCGCGCTAGAACCGCCAGGCGCCCGTCAGCCAGAGCGCGTTCGAGTCGTCGGTGTTCTCGATGTCGAACTGCTCGTACTCGAGGCGGACGTTGATCCGCTCGAACACGTTGAGCCCGACGCCGGCCGACCAGGTGAAGGCCTCGTCGCTCGTGCTGTCGTCGGCGGAGCCGAGGGGCGTCGAGAGCCGCGCCTCGACGTCGTACCAGTAGTAGCCCGCCTTGGCGAAGACCTCGAACCAGTCGCCGATCGGCAGCGTGCCGACGACGTACGGCGCAAAGCCGTCCGTCTCCACGGTCAGCTTCGTGTCCGGCGCGAGCGTGTCGTCGGGGCTCCCGAGGTTCACATACGCCCCCTCGAAGGCGAGATACGGATTCATCCGCCAGCCGATGAACGCCTTCCAGGCCGTGTCGTCGCTGGAATAGCGGTCGAAGGCGCCGCCGACGTCGCCGGGCTCGTCGATGTCGAGGTTGAATGTCCCGACGCCTGCGCCGGCGTAGAAGCCCGCCTCATTGTCCTGGGCGCTCGCGGTTGCCGCCGCGGCGAGGGCCGCGACCGCGAGGACCGCGGTGAATGCGTTACGCATGGGATCTCCTGTCAGTGTGGTACCGGGCGCGCAGTCTTGCACCGCAGCGGAATGCGGATGTGCCGGTGCCGGACCCCGCGCGGGGTCGGACTGGCGGCGACTCCCCTGTCAGCAGCAGGTAGTCAGGGACCGCGGCGCAACAGGCCCATCACGAGCGCGACGCCGGCGACCACCAGGAAGACGAAGAAAAGGATCTTCGCGATGGATGCCGCACCTGCCGCGACCCCGGTGAAGCCGAACAGCGCCGCAATCAGCGCGATGATGAAGAAGATGAGTGCGTATCGAAGCATGCCCGCAAGGTACGCAAGCGTCGCGCGGGGGAGACATAGGCGGAAATTACTCGGCAGCGTAGGACGCCGCCTATAGGACTGCGATTATTGCCAGCGCAGCGACAGGCAGCTGAGGCCGCCGTCGAGCTTGCGGAACTCCGACATGTCGAGGGCGATGACGTCGAAGCCGAGCGACTCGACGGCGGCGCGCGTCGCGGGATAGCCGTCGGCGATGAGCACGCGGTCGTTCACGCGCAGGGCATTCGCCGCGTAGCGTTCCGCTTCGGGTACGGTGACGATCTCGTACGCGGCGAGCGCGGGCGCGCGCGGCACGTCGCGCGTCGCGAGCATGCGGCCTTCGCCCAGGTAGCTGAGCCCGGTCTTCAGGTGCAGGAGCCCGCGCACGCCGCGGATGTCGATGACGTCCGCGCGATAGCCGAGCTCGGCGAGCAGCGCCGAGAGCTGCCGCGCGCCTTCCGCGTTCGTGCGCGCGGAAAGCCCGATCAGGAAATGCCCGTCCGCTTCGCAGACGTCGCCGGCGTCCAGCGTGCCGGGATCCTGGATGCGCGGCAGGGACGGGAAGAGTCCCTTGAGCGCCGCGGCGATGACGCCGGTTTCGCCGCGGCGCGACGGAGCGCCGGGATTCGTGAGGATCGCGCCGCGGTCGGTGACGACGGCCGTGTCCTCGACGAAGCAGCCGTCGGGGTGGTGCGGGTCGGCGGGCAGGACGGTGAGCGCGACGCCGCAGGCGTCGAGGGCCTCGCAGTAGCGGTGGTGCTGCTCGAAGGCGCGGTCGAGGTCCGGCGCGCCTTCGCCGGCCTCGGACAGGCCGTTGGCCAGGTTCTCGCCGGGGAGCCGCAGCAGTGCATGAGTGAAGCGCATGACGGTGCCGGTCCGTAGTTTTCGTAGTTTAGGGGGAAAGCTGCCTGCCACCCTTAAAGGTGAACGTCCCCTTTATTGCGGCGCAAAAGCTGCATCCAGAATTTGCCGGGCGGCGTAGTATTTCGGCCAACGGCTCGGTCTCCTGACTGACCGTTGGGGGTGCTCAACGGTAATCCACCACTCGTGAGGGGAAGGAAATGGCTATGAATCGTCGTGATTTCGGAAAGGTGATGCTCGGCGTGACCGGCGGCCTGCTGGCGGGCGCCGAGATCGCAAAGGTCGCGTACGCGGGCGAGGAGGCCGGCGGCGAAGACAAGCATATTTGTAAAGGCCACAACTCGTGTAAGGGCAAGGGCGGCTGCAAGAGCGGAGACGGCGGCTGCGCCGGCAAGAACTCCTGCAAGGGCAAGGGCGGTTGCGCCAGCGCGAAGCATGACTGCGCCGGCAAGAACGCCTGCAAGGGCCAGGGCGGCTGCAAGGGCGGCGACAACGGCTGCGCCGGCAAGAACTCCTGCAAGGGCAAGGGCGGCTGCAGCGTGCCGGTCGATCCGGCGCACATGGGCGGCGGCTGATCGGAGTCGGAGTCGGCGGTCGCCCGGGCTCCGCAGCCCGGGTGACCGCCAGCTTGCATGACCGCAAACATCGCCACGAACCGCGACCCGGCACCGTCGGGGAACCGCTGGGGCCTGCCCGACCTCGGCCTCGGCGTCGGGCTTCGCACGCAGCACTTCCGTCACATCACCGAGAAGCGTCCGGCGATGGACTGGTTCGAGATCCTCTCCGAGAACTTCATCGACACGGAAGGCCGGCCGCTCGATTACCTCGACCGCATCGCCGAGCACTACCCGATCGCCATGCACGGCGTCAGCCTCTCCGTCGGCAGCACGGACCCGGTCGACTTCGCGTTCCTCGACAAGCTGAAGGCGCTCGCGAAGCGCGTGAACGCGCGCTGGCTCGGCGACCACATCTGCTGGACGGGCGTCGCGGGCCTGAACGGCCACGACCTCTACCCCGTGCCGTACACGGAGGAAGGCCTCGAGCACATGGTCGAGCGCGTCCGCATCATCCAGGACTACCTCGAGCGGCCGCTCGTCCTCGAGAACCCGTCCACGTACCTCGAATTCGCCGGCGCGAGCATGCCCGAGGAGGAATTCATCGCGCGCCTCGCCGAAGATGCCGACTGCGCGCTGCTGCTCGACGTGAACAACGTCTACGTGACCTGCCGCAACCACGACCTCGACCCGGTCGAATACCTCGGGAAAATCCCTGCCGATCGCGTCGTGCAGATCCACCTCGCGGGCCACACGGACAACGGCACGCACTGCATCGACACGCACGACGGGCGCGTCATCGACGCCGTCTGGGACCTCTACGCGCGATTCACGGCGCGCGCAGGCCCGCGCGCGACGCTGCTCGAATGGGATGCGAACGTCCCGAAATTCTCCGTGCTGCAGCAGGAAGTCGCGAAGGCCGCACGCTTCCGCGGCGCGCAGCCGCGGCGCCGTGCGGCGGCGTGACGTCCGCCGCCGCGTGAGCACGACGCCCGACCTCGCGACGCTCGAGCGCTGGATGCAGGCCGTCGTGATGCACGACGGCGGCGTGCAGGCGGGCCTGAAGTCGCCCCGGGCGCGCGCGCTCGTCGCCGAGGCGGCGCGCGACCTCGAGCGCGTCGTGCTGCCCTCCCGGCAGCTCAGCGCCGCCGAACGCCTCGGCATCTACTCGCACATGTACTACGCCCGCCTGATCGAGGTGATGGAAGGCGAGTACCCGACGACGCGGCGCATCCTCGGCGAGGACGCCTTCGCGCGCCTCTGCCGGCGGTTCGTGGCGAAAAACCCCTCCCGCTCGCGGACCTTGAACACGCTGAGCCTCAAGTTCCCGGACTTCCTCGCGCGCACGCTGCCGAAGACGCGCCGCGCCGGCCTTGCCGTCGACGTCGCGCGCATCGAGCGGGCGATGGAGGACGTCTTCGACGCGCCGCGGGCCACGCCGATGACGGCGGCGCAATTCGCGGCGGTCGGCGCCGGCCCCAGCGGGCGGGCCGTCCTGCGCGTGACGCCGGCGCTTCGGCTGCTGGCGCTGCGTTACCCGGCCAACGAGTACATGAATGCGCTCCGGCGCGGGGAGAACCCGCGCATCCCCGCCCCGCGAAAGACCTGGGTGATCGTCTTCCGCCGCGGCTTCCAGGTGTACCGGCGCGACCAGGAGCCGGCGCAGTGGAAGCTCCTCGCCGCGCTCGCCGCGGGCAAGCCGCTCGCCGCCGCCGTGCGCGGTGCGCTGCGCGGAGTTGCTGGCCGCGCCGGCCGGAATGCGGCCGAACGCGCGGCGAAGCGGTTGGGCGCATGGTTCGAGGAGTGGTCCGCAGCGCAGCTTTTCGTCGTGCCGGAAGGGCGCGGGTGACGCGCAGGCAGGCGTCGGCCGCATGATCTAAGATCGGTCATCGGCTTCCACCAAAAGGGGATGTTCATGGACATCCGCAGCCTCGCCAAGGGACTCACTTACTGCGGCATCGCCCAGGGCAAGCGGCAGACCTACTACGTCTTCGAGAGCAGGGCCGGCTACGTCGTGATGTCGGGCTCCCGCACGAAGCGCGCGAGCGGGTACTTCAACCTCGTGCAGCGGCGGGCGGTGGAGCAGGTCCGGAAGCGCTACGCGGGGAAGAAGGACGTCACCGCCAAGCAGCTCGCGACGCGCTCGCGCGGGGCGGGCGTCCGCGACGCCCTGCAGGCGCTCAACATCCTCTACGTGCTGGTCGCGACGGGCGCCGCGAAGCGCGACGACCGGCACGCCGACACGCGGCTGCACTTCAACATCAAACGGTAAAAGGGGGCAGGCACCTTTCATAAAGGGGACGCTCACCTTTTCCTGGACGGCCGTTGGACAGAAAAGGTGAGCGTCCCCTTTTAGCGCGAAATATGTTGACAGTAATGTCATCATGACGTTAATGTCAGCTATGGAATCCGAGCTGCACCAGGCGTTTACCGCAGCGGCAGGGCAGGATCACCGCAGCCGTGTCGCCCAGGCCCGTCGCACGCGGACCCGATCCCGCATTCTCACCGCCGCCATCGGCGTCTTCGTCACCCAGGGCCGCTACGGGCTCGTCGTCGAGGACTTCATCCGTGCCGCCGGCGTCTCCCGCGGCACCTTCTACAACTACTTCCGCAGCGTCGACGAGCTCTTCGAAGCCGCTTCGCGCATGCTCGAGGACGATCTGATGCTCTCGATCGAGAGCGCGCTGGCGCCGCTCAGCGATCCCGTCGACCGGCTCGCAACCGGCGTGCGCCTCTGGCTCGCAAAGGCGGCGAAGGATCGTGAGTGGTGCGCCTTCGTCGCGCAGAACGACCGCCGCGGCACGCTGGTCGACGAGTCCGTCATGAAGGACCTGCGCGACGGGCGCGCGCTCGGTGCCTTCCGCATTCCGAGCATCGAGGCGGCGCGCGACCTCCTCGTAGGGACGGTGCGCGAGGCGATGGTGCGCATGGCGGCCGGCGGCATGCCGCCCGGCTATGCCAACGCGATCGCCCGCTCCATCCTCGGGGCGCTCGGCCTCGATGCTGCCGCCGTCGATGCCCGCATGAGCCGGCCGCTGCCGCCGATGCGGCGGGCGGTCCGCACGATCATCCGCCCGATCGATTGAAGAACCCGGCGCCAGGACGCGCCACCCACATCCTGCCGGAGCATTCGCGATGACGACCGAAAAGACCCCCCCGTCCGCGCTCACGCGCCGCGGCTTCCTCCAGGCCGCCGGCGCGGGCGCCCTCGCGATGGGCCTCGCGCCGGGCAGCGGCGCAGCCGCCACGGCCGCGGCGGCAGGCGCGCCGCCCACCTCCGCGGCGAAGCCCGGCGGACCCTACAACATCCTCTTCATCCTCACGGACCAGGAGCGCTTCTTCCGCCCGGGCGAGTTGCCGGAGGGCTTCGCGCTGCCCGCGCGCGAGCGCCTCGCGAGGCGCGGCACGCGCTTCGTGAACCACACGATCAATTCCTGCGTCTGCACGCCCTCGCGCTCGGTGGTCTACACGGGCCGGCACATCCAGCAGACGGGCATGTTCGACAACACGAACTTCCCGTGGATCACGAGCATGTCAACGGAAATCCCGACCGTCGGCGACATGCTGCGCGAGGCGGGCTACTACACGGCCTACAAGGGCAAGTGGCACCTGACGAAGGAGTTCGAGACGGTCAACGAGCTCGGGAGCCCGACGAAGATCTTCACCGAGGAGATGGAGGCGTACGGGTTCTCCGACTACTTCGGCGTCGGCGACATCATCGCGCACACGCAGGGTGGCTATCTGCACGACGGGATCATTTCCGCGATGGCGGGCAGCTGGCTGCGCGGCAAGGGCCGGGAGCTGGCGGCCCAGGGCAAGCCCTGGTTTCTCGCGGTGAACCTCGTGAACCCGCACGACGTGATGTTCTACGACACCGACGCGCCGGGAACGCCGGTGCAGTCGGCGCGCGGGCTCACGAACGTTGCGCGCGACCCGGTCGATCCGCTGTACGCCAGGCAGTGGGCCTTCGCGCTGCCTGAGAGCCACAACCAGCCGCTGGACGCGGCAGGACGGCCGCCGGCGCACATCGACTTCCTCAGGTCGCACGACGCGCTCGTCGGCCGGATCCCGGACGAGGCGCCGCGATGGATGCGCCGCCACAACTACTACCTCAATTGCCTGCGCGACGTCGACCGGAACGTCGCGAGCGTGCTCGACGAGCTGGAAGCGGCGGGCCTCATGGACCGCACGATCATCGTGATGACGGCAGACCACGGCGACATGGACGGCGCGCACCGCCTGCACGCGAAGGGCGCCGTCGCCTACCGCGAGCAGAACAACGTCCCGCTCGTGATCGCGCACCCGGCGTTCGCCGGCGGGAACGAGTGCCGCGCGCTCAGCTCGCACCTCGACCTCGCGCCGACGCTGGTCGCGTTCTCCGGAGCGGAAGCAGGCCGGCGCGCGGCGATCACGAAGGACCTGCCCGGCAAGGACCTGTCGGGGCTGCTCGCGGCGCCCGCGGAGGCGGGCGTGAACGCGCTCCACGAGGGCGTGCTGTTCAACTACAACATGTTCGCGTACGTCGACGGCGACTTCCTGAACCGCGCCATCGACCACGTGCGCGGGGGCGGCAATCCGAAAGCGCTGAAGGAGGCTGGCATCGTGCCGGACATGATGAAGCGCGGCGCGGTGCGCTCGGTGTTCGACGGGCGGCACGTGTTCACGCGCTACTTTTCGCCGAAGCAGCACAACCGGCCGGAATCGCTCGAGGCGCTGTATGCCCTGAACGACGTCGAACTCTACGACCGCGAGTCGGATCCGCTGGAGCTTCGCAACCTGGCGGCACGAAAGGGCGAGTCGGCGGAACTCGTCCTCGCGATGAACGCGAGGCTCAACCGGCTGCTGGACGCCGAAGTCGGCGAGGACCGCGGGCAGATGCTGCCGGGCGGCGCCGATGGGGGCTGGGAAGTGACCGCCGAGACGATGGCGCCCTGACGGAAAAGGGGGAAAAGGGGGCAGGCACCTTTAAGGAGTCAGAAAAGGGGACGCTCACCTTTTCGCCCGGATCGCGGCCTGCGCGGGTGGGCGAAACGGAAAAGGTGAGCGTCCCCTTT
>DASSUY010000066.1:0-2858 GCA_035706525.1 Steroidobacteraceae bacterium | reverse complement strand
CAGGCGGACCAGCGGCTGCGCGAGTTCCAGTCGGCCCTGGACGGCGCGAAGCCATGAGCGCGCCGCCGGAGCGCCGCGGCGGCGCCGGCGTCCTCGCGGCGGCGGCCGCCGTGGGCTTCGTGCTCTGGTTCCTGGCCTCGGCGTTCGTCGATCGGCGGGAAGCCTGGGACTCCGGCCTCTACTGGATCGCGTTCTACCCGCTCGCGCTCGCCGCCTGCGGGTTCTTCGGCCTCCGCTACCCGGACCGTCCCTGGCGCTTCGCGCTCGCCGTGTTCTTCGGGCAGTGCCTCGCGCTCGGCATCAGGAATGGCGAGCTCGGCAACCTCTTCCCGCTCGGGCTCATCACCTTCGGCGTGATCGCGCTCCCCGGCATTGCGCTCGCGTTCATCGCGTCGAAGGCCGGCCAGGGCGCGCGAACCGGAACGGGCGCCGACCGATGAAGGGCGCCTTCATCGCGGCCGTCCTCCTGCTCGCCGCCTGCGCGCCGAGGCCGCCCGCGGCCGACGATCGCGCGGCGACCGTCGCGCTGCTGGCGGCGCAGGCGGACGCCTGGGACAAGGCGATCGTGCGCAAGGACCGCGCGGCCATCGAGGCCAACATGGCGGAGGACTTCCGACAGATCGACGGCGCCGGCAACGTGGAGACGCGGGCCTCGTTCGTGGACGGCCTCATGTCGGAGGACCTCGTGATCGACCCGTACACGGTCGAGGACTTCGACGTCCGCCTCTACGGCGAGGTCGCGCTCCTCTCGGGCCGCACGGACATGACCGGCAGCTACCAGGGCAGGCCCTTCCGCTCGCATTACCGCTACATCGACGTCTACGTCAGGAAGGGCGGCGAGTGGAAGATCGTGAGCGTGCAGATCACGCCCGTCGCGGCGCCCGGCTGACGGATGCCGGTCGCGGGATCCGCATGCGCCTTGCAGCCTACGCCTGGGCTGGACTGAACACCGTGCTTGGCCTCGCGCTCGGGTCGCTGATGTGGCTCGCGGGCGCGCGCGCCCGCGTCCTGCGCGGCGTCGTCGAGTTCGAGGGCGGGCGGCTCGGCCGCCTCGTCGCAGCCCCGGCCATCCGCTGCCCGTTTCGCGCGATGACGCTCGGCCACGTGATCCTCGCCGTCGACGCGGCCCACCTCGCCGCCGCGCGGGAGCACGAGCACGTGCACGTCCGGCAATACGAGGCCTGGGGCCCGTTGTTCCTGCCCGCTTACGCCGTGTCGAGCCTCTGGCAGCTCGCCCGCGGGCGGCGCTGCTACCGCGACAACTGGTTCGAACGGCAGGCCTACGACCGCTGCGGGAACCCCGCCCAAGGCCGCCCGGTCGAACGCCAGGACCCGCCCGCCCGACAGGAAGGAAAGTCCGCATGAAGCTCGCTCCCCTGATGCTCGCCGCCGCGCTCGCGCTGGCCGCTTCCTCCGCGCCCGCCGCGGAACCGGTAGAAGGCAAGGACTACTTCCGGATCGAGCCTGCGCTCCCGGCCGCGGACCCGGCAAAGCTCCTCGTCACGGAGTTCTTCTCGTACCAGTGCCCGCACTGCTACAAGTTCGCGAAGCCGTTCGAGGCCTGGTCGGAGCGGCAACCGGAGGACGTCCGCGTGAATCGCGCGGCGGTCGCGATCGGTCACCAGCAATGGATGGCGGCGGCGCGCGCGTTCTACGCGCTGACGGCGCTCAAGCAGCTGCCGCAGGCGGACGATGCGCTCTTCGGCGCGATCCACCGCGACCGCCGGCCGCTCTTCGACGAGGCGAGCTTCACGGACTGGGCCGCGGGGCAGGGCATCGACCGCGCCGCCTTCCAGAACGCCTTCCGTTCCTTCAGCGTGCAGCTGCAGACCAAGCGGGCGGACGACCTGTCGCGGCAGGTGCGGCTGCCGAGCGTGCCGGCGCTCGTGATCGACGGCCGCTACCTGGTCGCGGTCCACGACGACGGCGACTTCAACGACCAGCTCGCCGTCGCGGATGCGTTGATCCGCCGCGCGCGCGCGGAGCGCGCGGCGCCGGCGAAGGCGGCGGCCGCTACCCCTTGAGCTTCGCGTCGGCCGCCGCCGTCCGGCGGTAGGCCTCGCGGAACGGCAGTCCCTCGCCGACGGCGAGCGCGTTCGCGCGCGCCGCGGCGTCCAGCCCCGCATCGAGGCGAATCTTGTCCGGCAGGAAGCGCAGGCCCTCGAGCACGACCGGCACGATGCCGAGCACCTGGGCGCAGGCATCGATGCCGCGGAACAGCGGCGCCTTGAGGAGCTGCAGGTCGCGGTGGTAGCCCGACGGCAGCCGCGACACGACGCCGAGCGCCTCGACCAGGCAGGCGAGGGCGGTCGCTGAGCGCGCGCGGACGAGCTCCAGCACGTCGGCGTTGCGCTTCTGCGGCATGATCGAGGAGCCCGTCGTCAGCTCGGGCGCGAGCTCGACGAACCCGAACTCCTGCGTATAGAAGAGGAGCAGGTCCGAGGCGAGGCGGCCGAGGTCCTGCATCAGCAGCGTGACCTCGAAGAGCAGCTGGGCTTCCGCCTTGCCGCGGGAGAGCTGAACGGCCGTCACCGGCTCCTGCACCTCCCGGAACCCGAGCTTCGCGCGCGTCGACTCCCGCGACACGGCGAGGCCCGGCGTACCGTAGCCTGCGGCGGACCCGAGCGGATTGCGCTCGATGCGGCGGAGCACCTGCCGGAGGCCTGCCGCGTCGTCGCGGACCTCGGCGGCGAATCCGCGGGCCCAGAGGCCGACGCTGGAGGGCATCGCCGGCTGCATGTGCGTGTAGCCGGGCAGCGCGACGTCGCCCTGCTCGGTCGCGACGCGCTCGAGCGCGGCGACGACCGCCTCGGCGCCGGAGGCGAGCTCCGCGACTGCGTCCTTGAGGTACAAGCGCA
>DASSUY010000065.1:0-6302 GCA_035706525.1 Steroidobacteraceae bacterium | reverse complement strand
AATTCGCGCATGCGCGCCTGCCCCGCCGCCTTGGAGCCCGGCGCGAGGACGAGGTGAGCGCCGATGAACCACTCGTCCGGGGGTCCGATCACGCTGCGGTAAGCGATGCGAAAATCGTTCGCGGGACGGAGGCGGCGCCGGCCCGCGCGATCGAGGGTCTCCACCGCCCGGACGAGAGGCCAGGTCTCCGCGCCGAAGGCGCCCGCGTTCATCGCGAGCGCGCCGCCGACCGTCCCCGGGATGCCGGCGAAGAAGTCCGCCGGGCCGAGCTGCCACTTGGCGCACTGCCGGCCGAGCCGCGCGCAGGCGACGCCCGCCTCGGCGCGCACGCCGGTCTCGCCGACGCGCTCGAGCGCGTTCAGCACGCCGTGCACCGAGATGACGACGCCCCGGATGCCCGCGTCGCGCACGAGCAGGTTGCTGCCGAGGCCGACCCAGGTCACGGGCACGCCGGCCGGGAGGCTCCGGAGGAAGGCCGAGAGGTCCTCGACGTCGCGCGGCGTGAACCAGGCATCCGCGGGGCCGCCCACGTGCCAGGAGGTGTGCCGCGACATCGGCTCGTCGAGCGCGACGCGCTCGCGGAATTCCGGCGCGATGGCGATCCGGCTCATCGCCCTGCCCTCGCGCTCGTGACGCCGAGCCGCCCGGGGAGCTCGTGCGCGACCGCGCTGATGCTGCCCGCGCCCATCGTCAGCACGACGTCGCCGTCCGCGATCACCGCGGCGAGCGCCGGGGCGAGCTCCTGCACGTCCTCGACGAACACGGGCTCGAGCCGGCCGCGGCCGCGCACGGCCCGGCAGATCGCGCGGCCGTCGGCGTTCGCGATCGGCTCCTCGCCCGCCGCGTAGACCTCGGTCACGAGCAGCGCGTCGGCGGCGGAGAGCGCGCGGCCGAAGTCGTCGATCAGGTCGTGCGTGCGCGTGTAGCGGTGCGGCTGGAACGCCAGCACGAGGCGCCGGCCCGGCCAGGCCTGGCGCGCAGCCTCGATCGTCGCCTCGATCTCGGTCGGGTGGTGCCCGTAGTCGTCGACCAGCGTGACGCGCCCCGCGCGGGTCGCGACGTCGCCGATGACCTCGAGCCGGCGGCCGATGCCGCCGAAGCCCGCGAGCGCGCGCTGTATGGCCGCGTCGTCGACCTCGAGCTCGGTCGCGACCGCGACTGCCGCGAGGGCGTTGCGCACGTTGTGCAGGCCCGGCAGGTTCAGCACGAGGTCGAGCGGCGCCCGGCCCGCGCGCAGCGCCTGGAAGCGCGTGGTGGCGCCGTCACGCTCGAGCCCGACGGCCCTCAGGTCCGCCTCCTCGCCGAGTCCGTAGCGCACGGTCGGCCGCCCCACGACCGGCAGGATGCTGCGCACGACCTCGTCGTCGCTGCAGAGGACGGCGAGCCCGTAGAACGGCAGGTTGTGCAGGAACTCGACAAAGCTCTGCTTCAGCTTCTCGAAGTCGCCGCCGTGCGTCACGAGGTGGTCGTTGTCGATGTTCGTGACGATCGCGATGACCGGCTGCAGGTGCAGGAAGGAGGCGTCGCTCTCGTCCGCCTCCGCGACGAGGTAGCGGCTGGTGCCGAGCTTCGCGTTACTGCCGGCGCTCTTCAGCAGCCCGCCGATCACGAAGGTCGGGTCGAGGCCGCCCTCGGCGAGCACCGAGGCGACGAGGCTGGTGGTCGTCGTCTTGCCGTGGGTGCCCGCGACCGCGACGCCCTGCCGGAAGCGCATCAGCTCGCCGAGCATCTCGGCGCGCCGGACGACGGGAATGCGGGCCGCGAGCGCCGCCGCCAGCTCCGGATTGTCGGGGGAGACTGCGGAGGAGACGACGACGACGCTCGCGCCCTCGACCTGGCCGGCCGCGTGGCCCAGGAAGATCCGGACGCCCATGCGCGCGAGGCGCGCGGTGACCGCGTTCGCGCGCAGGTCCGAGCCCTGGACGGCGTAGCCGAGGTTCACGAGGACTTCGGCGATGCCGCCCATGCCGGCGCCGCCGATGCCGATGAAGTGGATGAGGTTCACGCGGCGCATGCGGTCGCTCATCGCGCGTCCCCCTCGGCCGCGAGGCAGAGCTCCGCGACGCGCCTGGCGGCGTCGGCGACGGCCAGCGAGCGCGCCGCCTCCGCCATCGCGAGCAGCCGCGAGCGGCCGTTGCCGAACAGGGTCGCGATGCGGTTCGCGAGCTCCTCGGCGGTGAGGCCGGCCTCGGAGACGACCTGCGCCGCGCTGACCCGGCCGAGCCACTCCGCATTGCGCGTCTGGTGATCGTCGACCGCGGCCGGGAACGGCACGAGGATCGAGCCCACGCCGGCGGCGGCGAGCTCCGCGACCGTCAGCGCGCCCGAGCGCGAGATCACGAGGTCCGCGTTCGCATAGGCGGCGGCCATGTCGTCGATGAAGGCGCGCACTTCCGCCTGGATGCCCGCCGCGCGGTAGGCGGCGTCGGTCGCCTCGCGGTCGCGCTCGCCCGACTGGTGCAGCACCCAGGGGCGCCGTCCCTCCGGCAGCAGCGCGACCGCGGCCGGCACGAGGCGGTTCAGCGCGGCGGCGCCCTGGCTGCCGCCGAAGACGAAGAGGCGCATCGGGCCGTTCCGCGGCTCGAAGCGCTCGCGCGGCGGCGGGAGCGATGCGATCTCGCTGCGCACGGGGTTCCCGGTGTAGAGCGCGTGCGCCGACGGCGGGAAGCTCCCCGGGAATCCTTCCGCGATCCGGTTCGCGACGCGCGCGAGCCAGCGGTTGGTGAGGCCCGCGACGGCGTTCTGCTCGTGGATCACGAGCGGCGCTCCCGTCAGCCAGGCGGCGATGCCGCCGGGGCCGGAGGCGAAGCCGCCGCAGCCGAGCACGACGCCGGGGCGGTTCTTCGCGAGCGCGCGCCGCGCCTGGACGACGGCGCGCAGGAGCTGCAGCGGCGCGGTGAGCCAGCGGCCGATGCCCTTGCCGCGCAGGCCCTCGACGTCGATCCATTCGACCGGGTAGCCGGCCGCGGGCACGAGGCGCGCCTCGATGCCGCGTCGCGTGCCGAGCCAGACGATCTCGCGCTGCGGGCGCAGCATCCCGGCGATCGCGAGCGCCGGAAACACGTGCCCGCCGGTGCCGCCGGCCATGATCACCACGGTGCGCCTCATTTCGCGCGGCCCTCGGCGGGCAGCGCGCTCTTGCCCGAGACGACGACTTCGTGGTGGACGCGCAGCAGCATCCCTGCCCAGGCGAGCGTCACCAGCATGCTCGAGCGACCGTAGGAAAGCAGCGGAAGCGTCAGGCCCTTGGTGGGCAGCACCCCCATGTTCACTCCGATGTTGAGGAAGGCCTGCAGCCCGATCCACACGCCGAAGCCCGCGGCGAGGCAGGCGTGCAGCGGCATGCCCGCGTCGGCGGCGACGCGCGAGAGCCGGAGGCTGCGGAGCACCAGCACGAGGAAGCCGGCGATGACGAGCAGCACGCCGAACAGGCCGAACTCCTCGGCCAGCACCGCGAACACGAAGTCCGTGTGCGCCTCGGGCAGGTAGAAGAGCTTCTGGATGCTGGAGCCGAGGCCGACGCCGAACCACTCGCCGCGGCCGATCGCGATCAGCGACTGCGTGAGCTGGAAGCCGGTGTCGAAGGGGTCGTCCCAGGGCTTCAGGAAGGCGAGGATGCGCTGCAGCCGGTAGGGGCTCATCACCGCCAGGAGCGCGAAGCACAGGAGCCCGGCCGCGCAGACGATCAGGAACTCGCGCACGCGAGCGCCGGCGACGAAGAGCACCGCCGTGCCCGTCACGCAGAGGACGACTGCGGCGCCGAAGTCCGGCTCGAACAGCAGGAGCGCCGCCGCCGCGACCAGCACCGCCAGCGCCTTGAAGAAGCCCTCGGCCGTGCCGCGCAGCTCCGACTGGTGGCGCACCGCGAATATCGCGACGTAAGTGACGAGGAACCAGCGCGCGAGCTCGGAAGGCTGGAAGTTGAGCGGCCCGAAGCGCAGCCAGCGCCGGCTGCCGTTCACCTCGTGTCCGATGCCCGGGATCGCGACGACGAGGAGCAGCGCGAAGCTCACGACGAGCAGGACCGGCGCCGCCCGCCGCCAGGCCGCGATCGGCACGAACAGCATGGCGGCGGCGAGCCCGCTCCCGATCAGCACCGACAGCGCCTGCCGGTTGAAGAAGTAGAAGGCGTCGTGGTACTGCCGGGCGGCGATGCTGACCGAGGCCGATGCGACCATCACGAGGCCGGCGAGCAGGAGCCCGGCGAGCGTCGCGACCGTCACGTGGTCGATCGCGAGCCGCTGCTGGCGGCCGGCGGAGCGCGAGTAGTGCAGCGCCGTGGTCACGCTCATGCCGGCAGCTCCCGGACGGCCGCGGCGAACGCCTCGCCGCGCTCGGCGTAGTCGCGGAACATGTCGAAGCTCGCGCAGGCGGGCGAGAGCAGCACGGTGTCGCCCGGGCGGGCGCAGGCGGCCGCGATGCCGACCGCCTCCGCCATGGAGCCCGCGAAGCAGACCGGGCAGCGGCCTTCGAGCGCGGCGGCGATCAGCGGCGCGTCGCGACCGATCAGCACGGCCTGCCGCACCTTGCCTTCGCAGGCGGCGCCGAGCGGCGCGAAGTCCTGGCCCTTGCCCTCCCCGCCCGCGATCAGCACGAGCGGGGCGTCCAGCCCCTCGATGGCCGCGACGGTCGCGCCGACGTTCGTGCCCTTCGAGTCGTCGATCCAGGCGACGCCCCGCCGGTCGCGCACGCGCTCGGCGCGGTGCGGCAGGCCGCCGAAGCGCCCCAGCACGCCCGTCATCGCCTCGCGCGGGAAGCCGCAGGCGCTGCCGACCGCAAGCGCGGCGAGCGCGTTCGCCGCGTTGTGCCGGCCCGGCAGGCGCAGCGCCGAAACCGGCATCAGGGCCTCGTCGCCGGCGGCGAGCCAGTCGCCGTCCTCCCGCGCGAGCACGCGGAAGTCGGCGTCGCCGCGGCTCAGGCTGAAGCCGAGCGTGCGCTGCCCCGGCCGGCGCATGCGCAGCACGATCTCGTCGTCGAGGTTGACGATCGCGGTCGCCGCGCGCTCGAAGATGCGCGCCTTCGCCGCCGCGTAGTCGGCGATGCCCCGGTAGCGGTCGAGGTGGTCCGGCGTCACGTTGAGGACGGCCGCCGCCTCGAGCTGCAGCGAGTGCGTCGTCTCGAGCTGGTAGGAGGAGAGCTCGAGCACGTACATCGCCGCGGGCGGCCCCTCGAGCAGGTCGAGCGCGGGTTCGCCGAGGTTGCCGCCGACGCGCACCTCGAGGCCCGCGGCCCTCGCGAACTCGCCGACCAGCGTCGTGACCGTGCTCTTGCCGTTCGTGCCCGTGATGCCGACGACGCGGCCGCTCGCCTCGCGCGCGAACAGCTCGATGTCGCCGATGAGGTCGAACCCGTCGGCCGCCGCCCGCTGCAGGAACGGTTCGGCGAGCGAGACGCCCGGCGACACGACGACCTGGTCGGCGCCCGCGAGGACCGCCGGGTCGAACCCGCCGAGCGCGGTCGACGCTTCCGGCACGAGCCGGCGCAACTCCGCGAGCCCCGGCGGGTCTCGGCGCGAGTCGGTGACGACGAGCCGGTGGCCGCGCGCGGCGAGGTAGCGCGCGGCCGAGACGCCGGTGCGGCCGAGCCCGACGATCACGCTGCGGGGACTTCCGGTGGCCTGGGGCATCAGCGCAGCTTCAGCGTGGCCAGCCCGAGCAGGACCAGCATGAAGGAGATGATCCAGAAGCGGACGATGACCTTCGGCTCCGCCCAGCCCTTCAGCTCGTAGTGGTGGTGGATCGGCGCCATCCGGAAGATGCGCTTGCCGCGCAGGCGGAACGAGCCGACCTGCAGGATCACGGAGACGGTCTCCAGCACGAAGATGCCGCCCATGACCGCGAGCACGATCTCCTGGCGCACGATCACGGCGACGACGCCGAGCGCGGCGCCGAGCGCGAGGGCGCCGATGTCGCCCATGAACACCTGCGCCGGATACGTGTTGAACCAGAGGAAACCGAGGCCGGCGCCGACGATGGTCGCGACGAAGACGAGCATCTCGCCCGCCCCGGGCACGAACGGGATCTGCAGGTACGCGGAGAAGTTCGCGTGCCCGGTCACGTAGGCGAAGACGCCGAGCCCGCCCGCCACCATCACGCAGGGCATGATGGCGAGCCCGTCGAGGCCGTCGGTCAGGTTCACGGCGTTGCTCGAGCCGACGATCACGAAATACGTGAAGGCGACGAAAGCCGCCGCGCCCATGGGCACCGCGACGCTCTTGAAGAACGGCACGTAGAGCGAGGTCTCCGCGGGCGTGTCCGCGGTCATCCAGAGCGCGAGCGCGGCGGCGACGCCCGCGAGCGACT
>DASSUY010000064.1:0-2752 GCA_035706525.1 Steroidobacteraceae bacterium | reverse complement strand
AGCGGCATCGACGAGATCCATCTGGATGCGACCGTCATGACCGCGCTCGGCGCTTCGGGCGCCTTCGCTGCCAACGACGCGCGCTTCTTCGAGGCCGCGGGCGCATCTGCCGGGCACGACGCCGACGACCGGGTGGTCTACGACACCTCGAGCGGCAATCTCTGGTACGACGCCGACGGGAACGGCGGCCAGGCAGCGCAGCTCGTGGCGATCCTCGACGGACCGACGTCGCTCGCCGCGCCCGACATCGTCGTCGACAACGGGGGCAGCGGCACCATGCCCGGCGGGCAGCATCTCGTCGGCACGCCGAACAACGACAGCATCGTCGGCGGCGAAGGCGACGACACGATCGAAGGCCTGGGCGGCTTCGACACCCTGGTCGGCGCGGGCGGCAACGACGTGCTCGCCGGCGGCAGCGGCTGGGACACGCTGAGCGGCGGCGCGGACGAGGACACGTTCGTCTTCACCAACTATGGCAAGGGGATGAACGACCGCATCACCGACTTCGTCTCGGGCTCGGACGCGATCCAGATCGACCCGGACATCTTCTCGGCGATCGGCGCTTCGGGCCGCTTCTCGGCGAACGACCCGCGCTTCCACGCGGCGCCCGGCGCGAGCGCGGGGCACGACGCGGACGACCGGATCATCTACGACACCTCGAGCGGCACGCTCTATTACGACCCGGACGGCAGCGGCCGCGCGTCGCAGGCGAACATCGGCACGCTGCAGGGCGCGCCGGCGCTCGTCGGGACCGACCTCCTCGTGCAGGGCACGGGCAGCGGCGGCGGCGCGCACCTCGTCGGCGGCGGCGGCAGGGACAGCCTGCTCGGCTCGGGCGGCGCGGACACGCTGGAAGGCTTCGCCGGCAACGACACGCTGGACGGCGGCGTCGACGACGATCGCTTCGTCTTCCACGAGACCGGCGGCTCGAACGCCGACCGGGTGGTCGGCTTCGTCTCGGGCAGCGATGCGCTCGAGCTGGACAACGCGGTGATGAGCGCGCTCGGCGCGGATGGCGCGTTCGCGAGCGGCGACGACCGGTTCTTCGCCGCGGCGGGCGCAAGCGCGGGCCACGATGCCGACGACCGGGTGGTCTACAACGAGTCGACCGGGCAGCTCTACTACGACGACGACGGCTCGGGATCGCACGCGGCGCAGCTCATCGCCACGCTCGAGGGCACGCCCAGCCTGGCGGCCGCGGACATCCACGTGATCTAGGGCCCTTCACTACGGAGGCGCGCGGCCGCGTCATAATGCGCGGCCATGACTGCTGCCGATCTCCCGAAGCTGCCCCAGAACGCCGACCGCGCCGCCCGCGAGCAATACCTGCGCGCGCACGCCGCGGCCATTTACGAGCACCTCACCGACGGACGCCGCGAGTTCGTGCGCGTCGACGAGCTTTGCCGCCGAGCGGCGGAAGCGTTCCCCGGCCTCACGCCCTCCGCGGCGGAGCTGGCCGACGAGGCGCCGCGCCTGCAGCGCGACAAGCGCGGGCTGGAAGTGCACCAGGGCCTGTTCCTCGCCCACGTGCTCGCCGACCCGGCGTGCGGCCTGCACCTGTGCCACGCGATGCTCCTGCCGCGCGCCGAATCGCGCGAGAAGCTCGCCGAGTTCGAGAAGCGAGGCGAGCTCGACCTCGGCGGCGCGAAAGTGCAGCGCGAAGGCCGCGCGGCGATCGTGACGATGAACAACCCGCGCTTCCTCAACGCCGAGGACGAGTCGACCCTGGCGCCGCTCGAGACGGCGATCGACCTGGCGCTGCTCGACACGAAGAGCGAGATCTGCGTGCTGCGCGGCGGCCCGGTGAGCCATCCGAAGCATGCCGGCAAGCGGCTGTTCGGCGCGGGGATCAACCTCACGCACCTCTACCACGGCAGGATCCGCTACCTCTGGTTCATCCTGCGCGACATGGGGCTGGTCAACAAGCTCTATCGCGGCGTCGCCTTTCCCGACGTGCCGCCCGAGGAAGGCGGGCGCGAGAAGCCGTGGATCGCCGCGGTGGAAGGCTTCGCGATCGGCGGCCACTGCCAGATCCTGGTCGCGGTCGACCACACCATCGCCGCCGCCGACGCGTACATGACGCTGCCGGCGCGCAAGGAGGGCATCATCCCGGGCGCGGCGAACCTGCGCATGGCGCGCTTCACCGGCGACCGCATCGCGCGCGAGGCGGTGATGAACGACCTGCGCCTGGACTGCGACAGCCCCGAAGGGCGGATGATCTGCAGCGAGATCGTGCCGCCGGGCACCATGGACGCCGCCATCGCCAACACCGTCGAGCGCCTCACCGGCTCGGGCGTGGTGAGCGCCGCCGGCAACCGGCGCGCCTTCCGCATCGCCCAGGAGCCGCTCGACATCTTCCGCCGCTACATGTCGGTCTACGCCCGGGAGCAGGCATACTGTCACTTCAGCCCGCAGCTCATCGCCAACCTGGAGAGGAACTGGAATGCTGCGTCACGACGCGCCTGAGAAGATCCTGGTCCTGCATGGCCCGAACCTGAACCTCTTCGGGCGACGCGAGCCGCACATCTACGGCACGATGACGCTCGAGCAGATCAACGAGCGGCTGCGCACCCTCGCGGCGAAGATCCAGGTCAGCTTCGCCATCGTGCAGTCCAACCACGAAGGGGTGCTGGTCGACACGCTGCAGAAGCACATGGACGAGGTGAAGGGCGCGCTCCTCAACCCGGCGGGCCTCACCCAGCACGGCGTGTCGCTGCACGACTGCATCAAGGCGATGCCCTTCCCGGTGATC
>DASSUY010000063.1:0-30647 GCA_035706525.1 Steroidobacteraceae bacterium | reverse complement strand
CGCCCGTGACTGACGAATTCTCCCTCGAGGCGGCGCGCGCGCTGGATGCGGCGGACCCCGCGACGGCACGGCGCGCGGCATTCCACTTCCCGCGGCGCCCGGACGGAGGCGAGGTCACTTACCTCTGCGGGAACTCGCTGGGGCTGCAGCCGAAGCGCGCCGCGGAGGACGTCGCCGCCTTCCTCGCCGAGTGGCGCGACCTCGGCGTGCTCGGCTACCACGACCCGATGGCCGACTGGCTGAACCTGCACGAGCGCCTCGCGCCGGTCGCGGCCGCGCTCGTCGGCGCGCGCCCGGCGGAGGCGGTCGTGATGAATTCGCTCACGATCAACCTTCACCTGCTCATGGCGAGCTTCTATCGCCCGACGCGCGAGCGGCACGTCATCCTGATCGAGAAAGGCGCGTTCCCGTCCGACCGCTACGCCGTCGTCTCGCAGGCCGCCTGGCACGGCTTCGATCCCGCGGCCGCGATCGTGCAGGTCGGGCCGCGCCCCGGCGAGCAGCTGCTCCGCCACGAGGACCTCGTCGCCGAGATTTCGAGGCAGGGCAGCCGGCTCGCGCTCGTCCTCCTGCCGGGCGTCCAGTACCTGACCGGGCAGCGCCTCGACGTCGCGGGCCTCGCCGCGGCGGCGCACGCGGTCGGCGCGGTCGCGGGCTTCGACCTCGCCCATGCGGTCGGCAACCTTCCGCTCGCGCTGCACGACTGGAATGCGGATTTCGCCGCCTGGTGCTCGTACAAGTACCTGAACGGCGGCCCGGGCGCGACGGCGGGCGCCTTCGTGCACGAGCGGCACTTCGGCACGCGCGCGCCGAGGCTCGCGGGCTGGTGGGGCAACGATCTCGACACGCGCTTCGAGATGGCGGAGGAGTTCCGGCCGTACCGCGGCGCCGCAGGCTGGCAGGTCAGCAACCACCCGCTGATCGGCATGGTGCCGCTGCAGGCCTCCTTCGCCCTGTTCGCCGGGGCGACGCTGCCCGCCTTGCGCGAGCGCTCGATCCGTCTCACTGGCTGGCTGGAATGCCTGCTGGACGCGCGCCTCGGCGGTCGCATCGAGATCCTGACGCCGCGGGATCCCGAAGAGCGCGGCGCGCAGCTGTCCGTGCGCCTCGCGGGCGGCTCCGGGCCGGGCCGCGCGCTATTCGACCGGCTGCTCGCGAGCGGCCTCACCTGCGACTGGCGCGAGCCGGACGTCATCCGCCTCGCGCCGGCCCCGATGTACAACTCCTTCGAGGACTGCTGGCGGGCCGTGACGCTCGTCGAGAAAGCGATGGACGCGGCCGGCTGAGGGCGCGTCAGTCCGCGCGGCGATCTCTGGCCAGCGTGACGAAGCTGAAGGGCGCCGCGTGGCGCTCGTCCGCCTCGTGCTCCTCCCGAAAGATCTCGCGCCAGGCGCGGCGGTCGAAGCCTTCGAGGACGGTGTCCCCCGCCGGCTCCGCGTGCACCTCGGTCAGCTCGAGCCGCGAAATCGCGGGCCAGGCGAGCGAAAAGACCTCCGCGCCGCCGATGACGTAGAGCGTCGCGCCGCCCGCGAGCTCGAGCGCCTCCGCGAGCGAATGGACTGGCTCGACGCCGGGCGCCTGCCAGCCCGGGTTCCGGGTCAGCACGAGGTTCCGCCGCCCGGGCAGCGGCCGGCCGATGGACTCGAAGGTCCGCCGGCCCCTCAGCAGCGCGTGTCCCATCGTCAGCGCCTTGAAGCGCTTCAGGTCGTCCGGGAGATGCCAGGGCAGGCCGTTGTCACGCCCGATCACGCCGTTGTCCGCCATCGCGACGATCGCGACCGCCTCGGGGGCCACGCGGCTTCAGACCGCGACGGACGCGCTGATCGCCGCCTGCGGCTCGTAGCCGAGGAACTGGAAATCCTCGAATCGGTAGGCGGCGACGTCGGCCGGCCGGCGCAGCAGCGCGAGGGTCGGCAGCGGCTGCGGCTCGCGGGAGAGCTGCTCGTCCGCCTGGGCGAGGTGGTTGAGGTAGAGGTGGCAGTCGCCGCCGGTCCAGACGAGGTCGGCGACGGACAGGTCGGCCTGCTGCGCGAGGATGTGCGTCAGGAGCGCATAGGAGGCGATGTTGAAAGGCACGCCCAGGAAGATGTCCGCGCTTCGCTGGTACACCTGGCAGGAGAGCCGCCGGTCCGACACGTAGAACTGGACGAAGGCGTGGCAGGGCGCGAGCGCCATCTTGTCGAGCTCGCCGACGTTCCAGGCGCTCAGGATGATGCGCCGCGAGTCGGGGTCGCTGCGCAGCTGGTCCAGCACGCGCGCGATCTGGTCGATGTGGCGGCCGTCCGCGGTCGCCCAGGCGCGCCACTGCCGGCCGTACACCGGGCCCAGCTCGCCGTTCGCGTCCGCCCACTCGTTCCAGATGCGCACGCCCTTCGCCTGCAGCGAGCGCACGTTCGTCTCGCCGCGCAGGAACCAGAGCAGCTCCTCGACCACCGACTTCAGGTGGATGCTCTTGGTCGTGACGAGCGGGAAACCCTCGGTCAGGTCGAACCGCAGCTGCGCCCCGAAGACGGAGAGCGTGCCCGTGCCCGTGCGGTCGCCCTTGCGGGCGCCGTGGTCGCGGATGTGTCGCAGGAGGTCGAGGTAGGCGCGCATCTCAGGCGTAGTTCCCGGAAGGCTGGCGACGAGTGTACGCGAAACCGAGCATGGCGAGGCCCGCGGCGAGCACGGGCAGCGAGAGGACCTGGCCCATGGTGAGCCAGCCGAAGGCGAGGTAGCCGAGGTTCGCGTCCGGCACCCGCACGAATTCGACGAGGAAGCGGAACAGGCCGTAGAGCGCGAGGAAGAGACCGGCCGGCGCGAGGCGCCAACGCGGCTTCATCGTGAACCACCAGAGGATCGCGAACATCACGAGGCCCTCGAGCGCAGCCTCGTAGAGCTGGGAGGGGTGCAGGACCTCGCCGCGGTAGAGCACGCCCCAGGGCAGGTCCGTCGGCTTGCCCCAGAGCTCGCCATTGATGAAGTTGCCGAGGCGCCCGGCGAAGAGGCCGACGGCGGGCAGCGGCGCGGTGAAGTCGAAGACGTCGGCGACGCGCCGGCCACGGCGCTTCGCGAACAGCGCGACGGCGAGCATGACGCCGATAAGCCCGCCGTGGAACGACATCCCGCCCTCCCAGACGCGGAAGACGTTCCAGGGATTCTCGAGGACCGTGTCGAAGCCGTAGACGAGGATCCAGCCGATGCGGCCGCCGAGGATGACGCCCATCGCCGCGAAGAAGATCAGGTCGTCCACGTCGGCCGGCTTCCAGGTGGAGCCGGGGAGCGCCGCCCGACGGCGGGCGAGCCACCAGCCGGCGGCGAAGCCGACGACGTACATGAGCCCGTACCAGTGGACGCGCACGGGTCCGATCGCGAAGGCGACGGGATCGATCTCGGGGTAGGCGATCATGCGTCCGTCACCCGGAAGAGGAAGGCCCTGAGGTAGCGCGTCTCGTCGATCGCCGGGTGTACCGGATGGTCGGCCGACTGCGCGCCCACGGCGACGAGCTGCGCGAAGCGCCCCTGGTGGCGGGCCGCGCGCTGGACGGCGTCGACGAGCTCGCCCGGCGCGAGATGCCAGGAGCAGGAGCAGGCCATCAGCAGCGCGTCGCGCTCGAGGAGGCGCATCGCGAGCTGGTTGATGCGCCGGTAGGCGGCGAGGCCCTTGGGATGGTCCTTCCGGCGCTTGATGAAGGCCGGCGGGTCCACGACGACGGCGTCGAACCGCCGTCCCTCCGCCGCCAGCGCCTCGAGCACGTCGAAGGCGTCGCCCTGGAGGGTCTCGAGGGCAAGCCCGCTCGCTTCCGCGGATGCCGAGGCCGCGGCGAGCGCAGCGGCCGAGGCGTCGACGCAGGCGGCCGCGGACGCGCCGGCACGCAGCGCCGGCAGCGCGAAGCCGCCCGCGTAGCTGAAGACGTCGAGCACGCGCGCGCCCCGGCAGTGTCGCGCGAACAGCGCGCGGTTCGCGGCCTGGTCGTAGTACCAGCCGGTCTTCTGCCCCGCCGCCAGCGGCACGCGGAAGCGCACCCCGCCCTCCGGGACCTCGACCGTGTCCGGCACGTCGCCGAAGGCCGTCTCCACGTAGCGCGGCAGGCCCTCGAACTCGCGGACCGGGGAATCGTTCTTCCACAGGAGCGCGCGCGGGCCCGCGACATCGACGAGCGCCTCCTGGACCTGCGCCTTCATCGCCTCCATGCCGGCGGTGCCGAGCTGCGCGACCAGCACGTCGCCGTAGCGGTCGACGACGAGGCCGGGCAGCAGGTCGCCCTCGCCGAACGCGAGCCGGTAGTACGGCGCCTCGAAGAAGCGCCGCCGCAGCGCGAGCGCGGACTCGAGGCGCCGGACGAGCAGCGCCTTGCCGGGCGGCTGCGCGGGATCGCGGGCCAGCAGGCGCGCGCTGATCAGCGTCGCGGGGTTGACGTAGGCGTAGCCGAGGAAGCGGTCGCGGCTGGAGCGCACTTCCACCGCGTCGCCGGGCCCGAAGGCCGAGAGCGGCGTCTTCGCGACGTCCACCTCGTTCGAGAAGATCCACAGGTGGCCGGCCAGCAGGCGCCGCTCCTCGTCCCGCTTCAGCACGAGCGGCGGCAGGGCGCGGCCCATGGTCGCGGCGATTTCGGGCGGGCTCGACATGCGGGAAGGGAGCGCGGTGGCTATAGTGAAGGCGATTCTAGCTGACCGCGGGCGGCGCCATGCAGGACGAGCCGAGCGGCGTCGCGCTCAACCGCCTCGCCGGCGAAACCAGTCCCTATCTCCTCCAGCACGCGGCCAACCCGGTCGACTGGCACCCGTGGGGCGAGGAGGCGATCGCCCGTGCGCGGGCCGAGCAGAAGCCGATCCTGCTCTCGATCGGCTACTCCGCCTGCCACTGGTGCCACGTCATGGCGCACGAGTCCTTCGAGGACGCCGGGACCGCGGCCGTGATGAACCGGCTGTTCGTGAACGTGAAGGTGGACCGCGAGGAGCGACCGGACCTCGACAAGGTCTACCAGGCCGCGCACCAGCTGCTGACGCGCAAGGGCGGCGGCTGGCCACTCACGGTCTTCCTCTCGCCGGACGACCTCACGCCCTTCTTCGCCGGAACGTATTTCCCGAAGGAAGCCCGGTACGGCATGCCCGCCTTCAGCGACCTGCTCGAGCGCGTGGCGGGATTCTGGCGCGAGCGGCGCGCGGAGATCGCGGCGCAGAACGCGGCGCTGCGCGAGGTCTTCGGCGACCTCGCGCCCCCGGCCGCGCCGGAAGGGCTCGAGCCGACGCGGGAGCCGCTCGCACGCGCGCGTGAGCGCCTGGCCGCGAGCTTCGACGCCCGCTTCGGCGGCTTCGGCGCAGCGCCGAAGTTTCCGCACGCGGCCTCGATCGAGTTCCTGCTGCGCGAATCGGCGGCGGGCGCGGAGCCCGACCTGGAGGCGCGGCACATGGCGGTGCTGACGCTGCGGCGAATGGCCGAGGGCGGGATCTTCGACCAGGTCGGCGGCGGGTTCAGCCGCTACTCCGTCGACCCCTACTGGATGATCCCGCACTTCGAGAAGATGCTCTACGACAACGGCGCCTTGCTCGCCCTCTGCGCCCAGGCGGCGGCGCTCACGGACGACGCGGCGCTGCGCGAGGCCGCGCTCGCGACCGCGCGCTGGGCGCTGCGCGAGATGCGCTCGCCCGGGGGCGGCTTCTACGCCGCGCTCGACGCCGATTCCGAGGGGCACGAGGGCCGCTTCTACGTCTGGCGCCCGGACGAGGTCGCGGGTTTCCTCGGCCCGGACGAATACCGGGCGTTCGCGCGGCGTTACGGGCTCGACCGCCCGCCGAACTTCGAGGGCGCCTGGCACTTGCACGCCTTCGAGACCCTCGAGCAGGTCGCGGAGGAGATGGGCATCCCGACGGCGCAGGTCGCGGCGCTCGTCGAGTCCGGGCGCGGAAAGCTCCTCGCGGCGCGCGAGCGGCGCGTGCGCCCGGGGCTCGACGACAAGCTGTTGACGGCCTGGAACGGCCTCATGATCCGCGGGCTCGCCATCGCCGGCAGGACGCTCGGCGAGCCGTCGCTGACGGAGGCCGCGCTCGCGGCCATCGACTTCCTCCGCGCGGAGGCCTGGCGCGACGGGCGGCTCTTCGCCGCGTGGAAGGCGGGCTCGGCGCGGTTTCCCGCCTACCTGGACGACCACGCGTTCCTGCTGGACGCCCTGCTCGAGGCGATGCAATCCCGCTTCCGCGCGGAGGACCTGGCGTTCGCGCAGGACGTCGCGAACGCGCTGATCGAGGGCTTCGAGGACCGCGAGCGCGGCGGCTTCTGGTTCACGGCCGAGGGCGCCGACACGCCGCTCTGCCGCCCGAAGGAGTTCGCCGACGACGCCATGGCCTCGGGCAACGGCATCGCCGCGCGCTCGCTCGCGCGCCTCGGCTGGCTCGCCGGCGACACGCGCTGCCTGGTCGCGGCGGAGCGCGCCGTCCGCGCGGCCTTCCCGTCGCTCACGCGCGCGCCGGAGGCGCATGCCTCGATGCTGACCGCGCTGGACGAATTCCTCGCGCCGGTCGAGATCGTCGTGCTGCGCGGCGAGGAGCCGGAGCTCGTGCGCTGGCATGCGGCACTCGCGCGGGGCTATGCGCCCAGGCGGCTCGTGTTCGCGATCGGGGCGGGGATCACCGGCCTCCCGGAGTCCCTCGCGGCGAAGCGCCCGCGCGCGCGCACCGTCGGCTACCTCTGCCGCGGTCCCGTCTGCTCGGAACCGCTCGAGGAACTCGCCGCGCTCAGCGCGGCACGGCCTTGAACTTCGCGAGCCCCGGCTCCCCGGTCGAGTACCGCGGCAGGCGGTCGCCGAGTTCCACCCAGGCGGCCCGCTGGTCGAAGAAGACGTGGCATTCCGGCTCGCGGTCGATCGCGCCCGGGAAGGCCGGGCGCGCCACGTGGATCTCGCCGGGGCAGATCGTCGAGGCGTAGAACAGCGTGGTCCCGCAGGTGGGGCAGAATCCCCGGCGGCTCTGCGGCGTCGAGGCGTACCAGCGCGGTTCCGCGGACCCTGGCAGGTAGCGGAAGCGTGCCTCCGCGACGCCGACCCAGCTCACGAAGGCCGCGCCGTGCGCCTCGCGGCACCAGCGGCAATGGCAATGGGCGAAGAAGAGGGTCGGCGGCGTCGCCGCGAAGCGCACCGCTCCGCAGAGGCAGCGGCCCTCGAGGTCGCTCATCCGGGGAGCCGCGCGACGAAAGCGGCCCACATGCCGAAGACCAGCAGCGTGCTCGCGACGTACACGAGGAAACGGTGCACGACGCGGTTGTACGTGACGTGGATGAGGCTGTGGAGCGCGCGCAGCCCGACGTACGCCCAGGCGGCGGCGACGAAGCCCGGGGTCGATCCCCCCGTCAGCGCGAGCGCCGCGCAGAGCGCGTAGAAGAGCACCGGCACTTCGAAGAGGTTCCGGAAATTGTCCGCGGCCGAGCGCCGCTCGAGGCGGGTGGCCGTATCGCTCGCGGTCGCGAGCGACTGCGGATCGAGCCGGCGCGAGCGCATCTCGCCGAGCCGGTCCGCGTACAGCTTGAACCACACAGCCGCGGTCAGGCCGACGAGCGCCGCGCAGGGCTGCCAGATCGGGTCGGTCACGTCGCCGTGCGCGGCAGGGTCTGCATGCCGCTAACATAGCATCGGTGGACGCACGGCAAGAATCCCCCCCGCCACCCGGCTTCGCGGAGGTCGAGGCCGCCGCCGGCCGGCTGGCGGGCGTCGCGCGGAGGACGCCGCTGCTCGCGGACACGCCGCTCGACGAGGCGCTCGGCGGACGCCTGCTGTTCAAGGCCGAGTGCCTGCAGCGCAACGGCGCGTTCAAGTTCCGCGGTGCCTACAACCGGCTGGTCCAGCTCGACGCGGCGGCGCGCCGCGCCGGGGTCGTCGCCTTCTCCTCCGGCAACCACGCCCAGGGCGTCGCCGCGGCCGCCCGCATGCTCGGCATCCCGGCGACCATCGTGATGCCCGCGGACGCACCCGCGATCAAGCTCGCGAACACGCGCGCGCTCGGCGCCGACGTCGTCACCTACGACCGCCATGCGGAGGACCGCGAGGCCATCGCGCGCCGCCTCTGCGGCGAGCGCGGCGCGACGCTCGTGCCGGCCTACGACGACCCGCACATCGTCGCCGGGCAGGGCACGGCGGCCCTCGAGATGATGCGGCAGGCGGCTGAGCTCGGCCTCGTGCCGGACCAGGTGCTCGTGCCGACGAGCGGCGGCGGCCTCACCGCCGGCACGGCGATCGTGGTGAAGGCGCTCGCGCCTGGCGCCGACGTCTACGGCGTCGAGCCCGAGGCCTTCGACGACACGCGCCGCTCGCTCGCGGCCGGGAAGCTCGTGAAGAACCCGCCGGAGGCGCGCTCGATCTGCGACGCGCTGCAGTCCTCGCCGCCCGGGAAGCTCACGTTCGCGATCAACCGCGAGCGGCTCGCGGGCATCCTCACGGTCAGCGACGCGGAGGTCGAGGCCGCCATGGCACGGGCCTTCCGCGACCTCAAGCTCGTCGTCGAGCCGGGCGGCGCGGTCGCGCTCGCGGCGGCCCTCGCGGGCCGGGTTCCGGTCGCCGGCCGCACGACCGCGATCATCCTCTCGGGGGGCAACGTCGACCCGGCCGTCTTCGCAGCCGCCCTCTCGCGCTAGCTGCCGGGTACGTCGTCCAGGAACTCGACTTTCCCGGTCTCCAGGGAATACCAGGCGCCGGCGACGACGAGCCCGTCCGTCGCGATCAGCTTCTCGATGATCTCGGATCCGTGCCGCAGCTGCGCGACGGAGGCGCGCACGTTCTCCGTCATCACCGCGTGCTCGACCGCGAGCGCGCCCTCCGCCTCGTGGCGCGCGACGATCCGCTCGACGCCCGGCCGGATGCGGTCGACGATGTCGAGCAGGTTCGGCGAGGACCCGGCGGACGGCCGGTGCAGCGCCTCGAGCGTCGCCGCGATCGCGCCGCAGGAGGAATGGCCCAGCACGACGACGAGCCGGGTGCCGAAGCGCTCGGCCGCGAACTCGACGCTGCCGATCAGCGAGGGCGCGACGATGTTTCCGGCCACCCGGATCACGAACAGGTCGCCCGGGCCCTGGTTGAAGACGAGCTCGACCGGCACGCGCGAGTCGGAGCAGCCGAGCACGATCGCGATCGGCTCCTGGGCGGCGGAGAGCTTCGCGCGCCGCGCCGCCGTGATGAGCGTGCCCGTCCCGCGCGCGTTGGCCGCGAATCGCGCGTTCCCCTCCCGGAGCCTCCGCAGCGCAAGCGCCGCCGGGACGCTGCGCCTCACGGCGCGATCTCCGACTCGAGCTGCGCGAGGAAGCTCCGCAGGAAGGCCGTGCGGCGCTCCGCCTCGCGCCGGCCGGCGGCCGTCTGCATCGTGCCGGCGAGCTTCAGGAGCTTCGCATAGAAATGGTCGACCGAGGCGCCGCGGTCGTCGGGCTCCCGTGCGCGGCAGAACGGGTCGTGCTGCTCGTACACGGGCCTGCCGAGCGCGGCGCCGACCGCGATGCAGCGGGCGAGCCCGATCGCGCCGAGCGCGTCGAGCCGGTCCGCGTCCTGCACCACCCTGGCCTCCGGGGTCCGCGGCGCGATGCCGGCCGAATAGCTGTGCGCCTCGATCGCGTGGCGGATGGCCGGGAGCAGGCCGGGCGGGTACCCGGCCGATTCGAGGAAGCGGACGGCGTGGTCCGCCGCGAGCCGCGAGGCCTGCGCGCGCTCCGGCGAGTCCTTCGCGACGTGCACGCAGTCGTGCAACCAGGCGGCCGGCAGCACGACCTCGACGCGCGCGCCCTCCTCGGCCGCGAGCCTGAGCGCGCTCGCGACGACGCGCTCGAGGTGGGCCGGGCCGTGCCCGGGATCGGCGCCGGGCTGGTCGGAGACGAATCGCCTGAACTGCGGCTCCCAGTCGCGACGCAGCCGCTCCACGTCGCCCTCGCCGGCGCTCAACGGCGGGTCCTCTCGCGGGCAGGCCCCGCGCGGCGCCGGCGCCGATGGCGTGCCTGCGCGAGCGCGACGCCGACCGCCTCGCGCGCCCAGGCCGCCAGATCGTCGGCGTCCTCGAGGACCTCCGCGGGCACCTGCCAGTAGCCCATGGCCTTCTGCGGCGCATCCGGATACGGGCAGAACCGCCGGGATCCCGCCTCCTCGTAGCGCGCGCAGGTCTTCGCGTCCGCCTTGAAATAGAGCGTGTCGTCGTCGATCAGCGCGAAGAACAGGCCATCGAGGTAGAGGCCGATGCCGCCGAACATCGCGCGCGGCGCCACGCGGCCGGCGGGGGCGAGCTGCTCGAGCACGAAGTCGCGGAAATGCGGGCTGACGGGCATCCCGGGAGTCTAATCGTCAAACGCCCCGAGCACCCCGGCGACGTTCTCGCCGATCTCGGCGACGGCGTATCCGCCCTCCTGGACCAGGACCGTGGGCAGCCCGAGCGCCGCGAGCGCCTCGCCGATACGCGGATAGTCCCCGCGCGACAGCCGGAACGAGCTGATCGGGTCCGACTCGAAGGTGTCGACGCCGAGCGAGACGACGAGCGCGTCCGGCGCGAAACGCCGGGCGGCCGCGAGCCCCGCGGAGAGCGCTTCGGCGTAAGCCTCCCAGCCGGTGCCGGCCGGCAGCGGCAGGTTCAGCGTGAAGCCCTCGCCCCGGCCGCTTCCGCGCTCGTCCGCGTAGCCCATGAACCACGGGTACTCCGTCTCCGGGTCGCCGTGCAGCGACACGAAGAGCACGTCGTCGCGCTCGTAGAAGATTTCCTGCGTGCCGTTGCCGTGGTGGTAGTCGACGTCCACGATCGCGACGCGGCGGCTGCCCGCGTCGAGCAGCCGCTGCGCGGCGAGCGCCGCGTTGTTGAGGTAGCAGTAGCCCCCGTACGTGCTGGTGGCGGCGTGATGGCCCGGCGGGCGGCACAGGGCGTAGGCGGCGCGCTCGCCCTCGGCCACGAGCTCGGCGGCGGTCATCGCGCAACGCGCCGCGGCGAGCGCGGCACCCCAGGTGCCCGCGACGATGGGCGTGCTGGCGTCGAAGCAGAAGTAGCCGAGCGAGCCGCTGATGCCCGCGGGCCGACGGTCACGGCGCAGGCCGCGCGCCGGGAAGCCGCTCGGGATCACGTGCCCCTCCCGCCCGTCCGCCACCCAGCGGGCGTGGGCGCCGCGGAGGAACTCCACGAAATCCGGCGCATGGATGCCGTGGAGCCGCGCTTCCGGGATGTCGCGCGGCGCGACGAGCGCATGGCCCGCCGCCGCGACGGCCTCGCGGATGATCTCCGCCCGCTCGGGCGTCTCGAACGTGGGCACGAGGGCTCCGCGGTAGAGCTCGACCCCGCCCGCGTGCGCGGCATGCGCCGGCGAATTGACGGCCTTCACGGCGCGCGCGCCTTCGCCGCGTGGCCGAGCGCGGCGTGGATGCGGTCGCGCAGGTCCCGGTGCTGCTCCGGGTCGAAGGCCGGGGCGGCGCCCCAGTCGTAGGCCCAGGGATGCGCGGTGCGAAGCTCTGCCGGCTCGTCGTGGAAACGCGGGATCACGTGCGCGTGCAGCGCCGGCTCCAGGTTCCCGAAAATCGCGTAGTTGACGCGCAGCGCCCCGGTCGCCGCCAGGACCGCGTCCCCGAGGGCTGTGATGTCCCCGAGGAAGGCGGCGCGTGCCTCGCCCGCGAGGTCGTTGAGGGTCGCGACCACGGGATCCGCGAGCAGGAGGCAGTAGCCGGGCAGGAACTGCCGCTCGCCGAGGACCGCCCAGCCGGAGCCGAGTCGCGCGACGAAGCTCGGGTCGCGGCCCGCGCGCAGGGCGTCGACGCGCCGGTGTATCGCGGTCGTCATGCGCTCCTGAAGACGAAATAGACGGCGCCCATGATGCACAGCGCCGCCCACAGGTAGTCGAGCTTGAGCCCCTGCTTCATGTAGAGGACCACGAACGGCACGAACACGACGAGCGTGATCGCCTCCTGCAGGATCTTGAGCTGCGGCAGCGTCATGACCGTGTAGCCGATCCGGTTGCCGGGCACCTGCAGCAGGTACTCGAAGAGCGCGATGCCCCAGGAGGCCATCGCCGCGATGAGCCAGGGCCGCCCGTTCAGCGACTTGAGGTGCGCGTACCACGCGAACGTCATGAAGACGTTCGACAGCACCAGCAGCCCCGCCGCCTGCCAGAATGCCGCGGGCATCAGCGCCGCTCCGGCTCGACGTTGACGGCGATGACCTTGGCGCGCGGGAAATAGTTGAAGTCCGTCGCCGTCGCGATCGAGTAGGCGCCGACCTGCCGCGCCACGACCCGCTCCCCGATCGCGAGCTCGGGCATCGGCAGGTCCTCGGCGACGACGTCGAGGCTGTCGCAGGTCGGGCCCGCGATCACGCAGGGCTCCCGCGCCCGCCCCGGCGCCACGAGCGGCTCGACCGGGTAACGCACCTTGTCGTAGACCTGGCCGCTGTAGGTGCCGTACACGCCGTCGTCGAGGTAGTACCACCAGCGCCCCTCGCGGCGCGCGCGGCCCATGACGGTCGCGATCGCGACGACCGCCGGCCCGCAGATGAACCGGCCCGGCTCCGCGATCAGCCGGATTCCCGACGGCAGGCGGGCGATGGCTTCGCGGATGGGCGCGCAGAACGCGTCGATCGGCGGGGCGGGCTCCAGGTAGTCGATCGGGAACCCGCCGCCGATGTCGAGGACGTCGAGGCCGAAGCCGCGCTGCTTCGCTTCCGCGATGATCCTCCCGCAGGTGTCGATCGCCTCCACGTGCTTGTCCGGGCGCGGCAGCTGCGACCCCGCGTGGAACGAGAGCCCGATGACCCGGATGCCGAGCCGCGAGGCCTCCTCGACGAGGCCGACGGCCGCGGCCGGGTCGCAGCCGAACTTGCGCGAGAGGTCGATGACGGTGTCGGGGTTGCGGAAGGAGACGCGCAGCAGCAGCTTGACGCGCGAGCGCTTCGCCGCGAACTTCGCGATCTCCTCGGCGTTGTCCACGACGAAGGTCGTGATGCCGCGATCGAGCGCGTGGCGGATGTCGGCGCCGCGCTTGATCGGGTGGCTGTGGATGCAGCGCCGGGGCGGGATGCCGGCGTCGCGCACGAGGTCGACCTCGCCGTTGGTCGCGAGGTCGAACCAGGCGCCCTCGCGCGCGAGCACCTGCACGACGGTGCGGTCCGGCAGCGGCTTCAGCGCGTAGTGCAGGGCGACGCCGGGCAGCGCGGCCCCGAGCGCGCGGTACTGCGCCCGCAGCCGCTCGCAGTCGATCACGAACAGCGGCGAGCCGAACTGGTCGGCGAGCGCGGCGAGGTCGTCCGGCGCGTACGGCGCGGCGAGGCGCAGGTCGGTCTTCAATCGGGCACTCCCTCAGTCGAGCAGAGGATCGACCAGAGTCAGCAGGCGATCAAGTGCGCCGCGGTTGGCGTCGAGCACGGCCTTGCCCGCCTTCGCCATCACTTCGCGCATGTCCGCGACCTCGAGCAGCCCGATCACCGCGTGGGCGAGCTGCGCGGTGTCCGCGACGACGAACGCCGCGCCCGCGTCCATGAGCAGGCGCGCGATCTCCTCGCCGTTGAAGTTGTGCGGGCCGGTCAGCACGGGGCAGCCGACCGAGGCCGGCTCCAGCAGGTTGTGGCCGCCGATCGGCACGAGGCTCCCGGCGACGAAGGCGACGTCCGCCGCCGCGTAGAACGTCATCAGCTCCCCCATCGTGTCGCCGAGCAGCACCGGGGTGGACGGCGGCACCGCGGTCCGCGCGGACCGGTTCACGAACCGCTCCCGCCGCTTCGTCAGCAGTTCCCGCACCGCCTCGAAGCGCTGCGGGTGGCGCGGGACGAGCACGAGCAGCGCATCGGGGACTTTCTGCAGCACGCGCCGGTGCGCGTCTAGCACGATCGCCTCCTCGCCCTCGTGCGTGCTGCCCGCGACCCAGACCGGGCGGCCGGGCGCGTTGCGCTCGCGCCAGGCGCGCCCGAGCGCCTCGGTCCCGTCCGGCGGCCGGTAGTCGAACTTGATGTTGCCCGTGACGTGCGTACGGTCCGGCGGGGCGCCGATCGACTGGAAGCGTTTCGCGTCCTGCGGGCTCTGCGCGCCGATCACGATGCCGTGCGAGAGGGTCTTGCGGAACAGCGGCACCAGGCGCCGGTACTTGCCGACCGAGCGTGGCGAGATGCGCGCGCTCGCGAGCACGAGCGGAACGCCGCGGCGGCCGCACTCGCCGTACAGGTTGGGCCACAGCTCCGTCTCGAGGATCATCGCGAGGTTCGGCTTCACGCGGTCGAAGAAGCGCCGGACGGCGTCCGGCAGGTCGAGCGGGACGTAGCGGTGCTGCACCTGGTCGCCGAAGAGCAGCCGCACGCGGGCCGCGCCGGTCGGCGTCACCGTCGTCATCAGGATGCGGTACTTCGGATGCCGCCGGCGCAGCTGCGCCACCAGCCCCTGCGAGGCCTGCACCTCCCCGACGGACACCGCGTGCACCCAGATCAGCGGCCCCTCGATCGGGGGACCGAAGCCCAGCCGCTCGGCGAGGCTCCCGCGATAGCTCGGGTCGCGCAACCCGCGCCAGATCTGCGCGAGGATCGCGATCGGCGCGGCGAAGTAGACGAGGACGTTGTAGAGGTAGTGCATCGAACCTCACGCGTCGTGCGCGAGGCGAAGCAGCGCGAACCCGACCTGCCAGTCGTCGCCGCGGCCGACTTTCGCGAGGCTGCGCGCGAGCCGGTCGAGCACCCGCCCGCACCACGGCCCCGGGCGGCGCAGGCGCCCCCGGTCGAAGTCGATCAGCCACACCTCGCGCCGCTCGCCCAGCATGATGTTGTGCGCATTGAGGTCCGCGTGCTGGACGCCCGCGTCGTGGAAGTGACGAAGGCAGCGGCCGATCGCGGCCCAGAGCGCGTCGTCCATCCCGCCGGCCGCGAGCGCTTCCGAAAGCGTGCGCGCGCCGGGGAGCCGCTCGGTGATGAGCGCCGCCCCGTAGCCGAGCCCGCGGCGGCGATACTGCGCGGCGACCGGCGCCGGCACGGGCAGGTCGCGGGCGCGAAGCGCGGCGAGCAGGCGCATCTCGCGGAACGAGCGCGTGCGCTCCTCGCCGAGCCAGAGGTACCGGTCGTGCGCGAAGCGCGCCGCCATGCCGCCGCGCAGGTAGCGGCGGAGCACCCAGCGCCGGTCCCCGGCGTCGACGAACTGCACGGAGCCGCGGCCGCCCGCCTGCTCGGTCAGCGCGCCGAGCGCGCGCCAGTGCGCGGGATCGAACAGAGGCTCGCCGGGAAGCGCGACGCGCCGGGGATCGAAGAGGACCGCGCCGTGCTCGATTGCGAGCCGCTCAAGCATGGCCGGTCAGGGCCGGAGCACGTACTCGGCGCTGCAGTACGGGCACTTGGCGAAGCCCGTCTTTTCGATCGGGAGGTAGACGCGGGGATGGCTGTTCCAGAGGGACATCGAAGGCATCGGGCAGGCGAGCGGCAGGTCGGCGCGCGTCACCTCGTAGCGCGGTTGCGCGTTCGGCGTCTGCAGCGGGCTCCCGGCGTTCATCGCCGCGATTATACCGGCGCCGGGTCCTCACCCGCGACCATCACGCGGTCCCAGACCGCCGTAACGGCCGCGCGCCGGTCGGCGAAGGCGCCCGCCTCGACGACCTGCGGCCGCTGCTCCAGGGACAGGTGGTGCGCGGCCTGCCGGTAGGCCCGGTAGGCATCGGTGAGCCGGTCGATGACGGCGTGGTCGACGAGGGCGGCCGAGCCGACCGACTCGAGGTGGCGGATGGTGTCCGGGAACTCGGCGAGCGCCGGGTGCTCGTGCACGTGGGCGAGCACCCAGTACTGGGCCAGGAACTCGATGTCGGCGATGCCGCCGCGATCCTGTTTCAGGTCGAACTGGCCGGGCCGCGCGTGCCCGTGCTCCGCCCGCATGCGCTCGCGCATCGCGAGCACGTCCTCGCGCAACGTGTCGCGGCGCACCGCCTCCACGAGCGCGGCGCGGCGGATGCGCGCGTAGGCGGCGCCGAGCTCGCCGTCACCGGCGACCCAGCGGGAATGCAGCAGCGCCTGGTGCTCCCAGGTCCAGGCTTCCCGGCGCTGGTATTCCTCGAACGCGCCGATCTGGGTGAACGCGAGCCCGCCCTTGCCGGAGGGGCGCAGGCGCACGTCCACCTCGTAGAGCCGGCCCGCCGCGGTATGGATGGTGAGCAGGTGCACGAGCCGCTGGGCGAGCCGCAGGAAGAACACCTCGTTGTCGACGACCTTGGGGCCCGCCGTCTGCTGCTTCGCGCCGGCCGAGTCGTGGAGGAAGACGAGGTCGAGGTCCGAGGCGTAGCCGAGCTCCATGCCGCCGAGCTTTCCGTAGCCCGCGATGCCGACGCGCGCCGTGCGCGCGCCCTCGCCGTCCTCGCAGCGGGGCTCGCCGTAGAGCGCGACCGTATGCCGCCAGGCGAGCGCGAGCGCCTGCGAGAGGATCAGCTCGGCGACGTCGGTCAGCCGGTCGCTCACCTGCATGAGCGGCAGCCGGCCCGTCAGGTCCTGCAGTGCGACGCGGAACGTCGCGGCGCGCCGGAACTGGCGGAGCGCGTCGACGCGAAGCTCCTCGTCCTCGCCCGCGTGCCCGAGTCGCGCTTCCAGCTCCTGCGCGAACTGCGCGCGGTCCGGCAGCGTCTCGAGCACGCGCGCGTCGAGCAGCTCGTCGAGCAGGAGGGGGTGCGCCGCCACCTGCCGGGCCAGGTAGTCCCCGAGCCGGCAGAGTTCAACCAGGCGCGCGAGCGCCGGGGCATTCTCGTTGAGGAGCGCGAGGTAGGCGGTGCGCCCGCCGATCGCCTCGACGATGCGCAGCAGCCGCGTCAGCACGGCCTGCCCTTCTCCGGGCTTGCCCGCGTCGATGCGCGCGACGGCGGCGAGCAGCCTCGGCAGGAGCGTTGCGAGCCGGCGCCGGCCGAATTCGTCGAGCCTGCGGAAATACGCGGATTGCCGCAGCTCCGAGAGGACGCGCGTCGCCGCTTCCGGGTCCGCGAGGCCAAGCGTCGCGACCTCGGCCGCGAGCGCGTCGGCCCCCGCCTCCCCGCTCCAGGCCGCCTCGAAGGACGCAGGGGCCGCCGCCGCGCCGGGAGCGCCGCGGCCGAGCACCAGGTCGTCGAAATGCGCCGTGACTTCCGCGCGCTTCGCCGCGAGCGCCTCCCTGAATTGCGCCCAGCCGTCGAAGCCCATTGCCGCGGCGAGTCGCGCGCGTGCGTCGCCTTCCTCGGGCAGCGCGTGCACCTGCGCGTCGTCGGCCATCTGCAGCCGGTTCTCGACGCGCCTCAGGAACTCGTAGGCGGCCGCGAGCGAGGAGACGGTTTCCGGCGCGAGCAGCTTCGCGCCGGCGAGCCGCGGCAGCGCGGCGAACAGCGAGGGCGTCTGCAGCGCCGGCTCCGAGCCGCCGCGGATCAGCTGCTGCGCCTGGACGATGAACTCGATCTCGCGGATGCCGCCGGGCCCCAGCTTCACGTTGTCGCGCAGCTCCCGGCGCTCCACCTCGCGCGCGATCATCGCCTTCATGTCGCGAAGGCTCTCGTAGACGCCGAAGTCGAGGTAGCGCCGGTACACGAACGGCCGCACCACGTCGCCGTAGAGGCGGGCGTAGCGCGCAGTGCCGGTGACGGCACGCGCCTTCACCCAGGCGTAACGCTCCCAGTCGCGGCCGTGCTGCTGCAGGTAGCCCTCGAAGGCGCCGAAGTTCATCGCGAGCGGCCCCGACTCGCCGAGCGGCCGGAGGCGCATGTCGACCCGGAACACGAAGCCCTCCGCGGTGCGCGCGTCGAGCAGGCGGATCAGCGCCTGCCCGAGCCGCGTGAAGTACTCCTCGTTCGCGACGGCCTTCGGCCCGTCCGTCTCGCCCTCCTCCGGATACAGGAAGACGAGGTCGATGTCCGAGGAGAAGTTGAGCTCGCGCCCGCCGAGCTTGCCCATGCCGACGACGACGAGCTCCTGCGCCTCGCCGCGGCGGGAACGGGGACTGCCGTAGCGCGCTTCCAGGCCCCGCCGCGCGAAGTCGAGCGCGGCGGCGATGGCGGCGTCCGCGAAGTCGGAGAGTTCCGTGAGCGTCTCGGCGAGCGGCGCGAGCCCCGCGAGGTCGCGCCAGGCGATGCGCACGAGCTCGCGCCGGCGAAGGCGCCGGAGCGCATCCAGGCAGGACGGCTCGTCGGCCGCGGAGGACGTGGCCTCCGCCGCGAGGTCCGCGAGCTCGCCGGGCCTGCGCGCACGCCCGAGCTCGCCCGTCGCCGCGAGCCCGGGCAGCAGCGCCGGATCGCGCGCGGCGGCATCCGCGACGAAGCGGCTCGCGGCGAACACCGCGGGCAGGGAATCGGCCTCCGCGCTCATGCGGATGCCCCGCCGTGGAGGGACTTGAGCCGCCCGAGCGCCGGGCGGGCATGGGCGTCGACCGCGGCGCGAAGCGCCGGGCTCGCCGCCTCGCGCTTCGCCTGCGCGTCTTCGCTGAACTTGGCAGGTCGATGGACCGGCGCCTTGGAATCCATCCCGGCGGCCACGCGCATGCGAAGTCGCGCGGGCTCGTCCACCGCGAGGCCGAAATGCGGCGCCACCGACTCCCAGGCGGCGTCCGGGAGCGCCGCGTAGTCGACGAGCCGGCCCCGCGCGGGATCGAGCCGGAGCGCCGCCTCGCAGAAGGCGCCGTAGACGCGTGCGACGTATTCCTCACGCTTCCGCTCGGCGCCCCCAGGGTCGACGAGCCGCGCGAACGGCGCGGCGGGCGCCTCCCCCTCGAACATCCAGCCGGCGGGCTGGCGCAGGAGCGAGACCGCCACCTCGAGGGGATCGCGCAGGCACAGCGCCCAGGGCGAGGCAGGGAAGGCCTCCGCCACCAGCTCGCAGAAGAGCGTGTTCCAGCTCGAGAGCTTCAGCACCCAGGGCTTGCGGGCGTGATTCGCGAAGGCCGCACCCAGCGAGCGCAGCGCCGCGACCACCTCCGCGCGCGGCCACTTGTGCGGCGGCAGCAGCAGCTCGTTGACCGGCAGCGGCTCGGCATAGACCACCGTGCCGACGTGCTGCTTGAGGAGCTGCGAGACCAGCGTCGAGCCGCAGCGCGCGACGTGGAAGACGATGCCCGCGGGCCCGGTGCCGGCCGTGCCGCGGCCGACGTCGGCGCGCGCGACCTGCACGACGGATTCGCGCGCCGGCAAGCGCGCGATCGTCTCCTGCATGAACGGATCCTGCAGCTCGGCCGGGCGAATCTCGCGGAGCGCGAGGTAGAGCCCGCTCGGATGCAGCGCCGCGCGCGCGGGCAGCCAGTCTCCCTGCATCGCCTGCAATTCCGGGCCTTCCTCGACAGGAACGGACGGCCAATGGTAACGTCCGGGCGCCATGGAATTCGCGGAATTTCTCGCGCCGTTCGACGCGGCCACGTTCCGCGCCGAGGTGTTCGGCCGGCGGCCGCTGCACGTGCCGGCAGGCCGGGCGCGCGCCGGGCTCCTGCCGTGGAAGCGCTTCAACGAAGTGCTCGCGCTGACGCCCTACTGGAACGAGGATTCACTGAAGGTCTACTTCCGGAGCCGCGCGGCGCTCCGCGAGAACTACTGCGACCTGCAGGACCTGAAGCCGGGCGCGAGCGCGCCGGTCAATCCCGCGAAGCTGCGGGCGCTCGTGGACCTCGGCGCGAGCGTCGTCGCGAACGGCGTCCACCGCGTCTGCCCCGAAGTCGCCGCGGTCGCGCACCTGCTCGAGCGCGCGTTCGCCGCGCGCGTCGTCGCGAACGTCTACTGTTCCTTCCAGGGCGTGCAGGCTTTCCAGACGCACTTCGACCTTCACGACGTGTTCGCCGTGCAGGCGGAGGGCGAGAAGACCTGGCGCGTCTACGAGTCCCGCGCGGACGCGCCGATCAACCCGGTGCCGCCCGGCGACGAATGGGAGAAGTGGCTCACCGAGACGCGCGGCAAGCTGCTGTTCGAGGCGACGATGCAGCCGGGCGACCTGCTCTACCTGCCGCGCGGCCAGTACCACGACGCGCTGACCGGGGACGCCGCCTCGCTCCACGTCACGTTCGGCGTCGCGCCCGCCATGGGGCTCGCGCTCTTCAAGCTGCTCGAGACGGCGCTCGCCCGGGAGCCCGAGTTCCGCGCCTACCTGCCGGACGCGCGCGACGCCCCCGCGCTCGGCGCGCGCCTCGCAACGCTCTCGGACCGCGTGCGCGCCGTCATGACCTCCCCCGCCTTTGCGCTCGAGGTGCTGAACCACCAGCGCGAGCTCGCGCGCCCGCCCGCGTCGTTCGAGCTGCCCGCGCGCCGGCCGCCGGCCTGGTTCTCGGTCGCGCGCCGCGCGCAGCTCCTGCGCCGCGATTCCGGCTTCGCCGTCGCCCACGAGGGCGGCGAGATCCCGGTCGGCGCGACCTACCCGACCGTCGACTGGCTGCTGAAGCAGCGCCTGTTCTCGGTGGACGACGCGCTCGCGCGGCAGCCGGGCATCGACCGCGAAGCCCTGGCCGCGGACCTCGAGCGGCTCGAGCGCGCAGGCATCATCGTCGCCACCGAGATGAAATGAGCGGGCTGGCCGCGATCGCCCTCGCCGCGGCGGCCCTGGCGCTGCCGGAGACCGCCGCCGTGCCGGGCGGCGTCGTGGCGATCCCGATCGACGCCCCGGCGGATGCGCGCCCCGTCGCGACGCTCGACGGCGCGCGCGTCATGGTCCGGCGCGACGGCGACCGGTGGCTCGCCATCGTCGGCATCCCGCTGGATGCGGAGCCCGGGCCCCAGACGCTCGTCGTCGGCCGCGCGGGAAGGACGGAGAAGATCTCCTTCGACGTCGGCCCCAAGTCGTACGCCGTCCAGAAGCTCACCGTGGCGCCCGGGCAGGTCAACCTTTCGAAGGAGAACCTCGAGCGCGTCGAGGTCGAGAGGCAGGAGATCCGCGCCGCGCTCAAGGCCTTCAGCGACCGCGAGCCGGAGACGCTCCGCCTCGCGCCGCCCGTCGCGGGTCCCCGTTCGAGCTCGTATGGCCTCCGCCGCTTCTTCAACGGCGAGGCGCGCAACCCCCACAGCGGCATGGACATCGCGGCCGCCACGGGCACGCCGGTCACCGCTCCCGCGGCCGGCACCGTCGCCGACGTCGGCGACTACTTCTTCAATGGCAACACCGTCATCCTCGACCACGGCTCGGGGCTCGTGACGATGTACTGCCACCTGAGCCGCATCGACGTGAAGCCGGGCGATGCCGTCGCGGCCGGCGAGGCCATCGGCGCGGTCGGCGCGACCGGCCGCGTGACCGGCCCGCACCTGCACTTCGGCGTGACGCTGAACGGCACGATGGTCGACCCCGCGCTCTTCCTGCCGCCCGAAGCCCCGTGAGCGCGCGGCGGTACACGCCGTTTGCCTACGGGTTCCGGCCTTTCTTCCTCGCCGCCGGGACCTGGGCGATCGTCGCGATCGCCGCCTGGGCCTTCCTCCTGCGCGCCGGCGGCGCGCCTTTCGGTGCGCTGGCCCCGATGCTCTGGCACGGGCATGAAATGCTCTACGGGTTCATCGGCGCCGCGATCGGCGGCTTCCTGCTGACGGCGGTGCCGAGCTGGACCGGCACGCGCGGATTCGCGGGCGCGCCGCTCGCGCTGCTCGCCGCGCTCTGGCTCGCCGGGCGCCTCGCCTTCGCCGCGGCGGGCGTCCTGCCTGTCGCCCTGGTCGCGGCGCTCGAGCTCGCCTACCTGCCCGCGCTCGCCTTCCTGATCGGCCGCTCGCTGCTGCGCGAGCGCAACCGCAACTTCCCGATGCTGGTCATCGTCGCGGTGCTCTGGGGCGTCGACGCCGCCTTCCTGCGGTCCGCCTTCGCCGGGAATTTCGGCGCGGCCGACCTCGCGCTGCGCGCCGGCATCGGGCTCGTGCTGCTCCTCGTCACGATCATCGGCGGGCGCATCGTGCCCGCATTCACCGCCAATGCGCTGCGAAGCCGCGGCAAGGCGGCGGACATCCGGCACTGGAAGCCCGTCGAGGTCACGTCCATCGGCGCCATGGCGCTGGCCGTGATCGTGGATGCGGCGGCGCCGCTTTCCACCGCGGCCGGCGCGGTCGCTGCGCTCGCGGCGCTCGCCCAGGCGATCCGGCTCGCCGGCTGGCGGAGCCTCAGGACGCTGGACGACCCGATCGTCTGGGTGCTGCACGCGGCCTACGCCTGGCTGCCGCTCGGGCTCGCGCTGAAGGCGGTGCATCACCTGGCCGGCGCGCCCTGGGCCGCGCAGTGGCTGCACGCGCTCACGATCGGCGCGGCCGCGACCATGATCCTCGCCGTGATGACGCGGGCCTCGCTCGGGCACACCGGCCGGCCCCTGGTCGTCGGCCGGAGCATCGCGGTCGCCTACGGCCTGCTCCTGCTCGCGGCGCTGCTTCGGACCTTCGGGCCGTTCCTTCTGCCGCTTTCCTACCTGGCCACGGTCGAGTCCGCGGCGCTCGCCTGGATCGCGGCGTTCGCGATCTTCGTCGTCGTGTACGCCCCGATCCTCACGCGCGAGCGCGCGGACGGTAAGCCGGGCTGAAACGAAAAGGCCCGGGAGTCGCCTCCCGGGCCCAGGGCTTCAATCGCAGCGCAGGCTCAGCAGGCCGCTTCGCTCCCGCAGATCTTGACGCCGGCATTCCCCGGCGCCTGGAACATGCGGTTGTGGAACGCGAGGCGGTCGATGAATGCCGTGCCGTCCTCGTCCATCACGAGGTAGGCCTGTACGACCTTCCACGTCGGGTGGGCCTCGGCGAACACGGTCCAGGCGGATTTTGAGCCGTCGGAGGCGTACGACGGACTGCCTGGTTCCGACGTATAGAACGCGCAACCCGCCGTCACGCGCCCGGTGAAATCGGCGCGGCTCCAGGCGGGGTTCTCGGCCAGCGGATCTTCGCAGTAGAAACCCGCCAGGTACGCGACGACTTCCGTCGTCTTGAGGTCGCCGTCCGTGTCGATCTCCACGGAGATACGGGGAGCACCCGCGCCGTTGTGCACCGGATGGGTCGACGTGTTCAGGAAGTCGTAGGAGAGGTTCCGCACGTTCGGCAGCGCTTGTTTCTCGATGCCCGTGCAGGGACCGATGGCGCCGGCATAGTCGTACGGCTCGTCGGGGGACGAGTTGTCGAGCACGTGCACCATGAGCCGCTGCGTGTTCGGGTCGAGCGGCGAATCGATCCGCTTGTTCTGCCAGACGATCCCGGCCGTGTCATACGAAAAGAGCTGCAGCGGCTTCTTGGACGTCGCCGTGCACTTGTTGGTCGCCTCGGCGGTGCCGGCGACGAACAGGCAGAGCGCCGCGCAGGCGAGCGGAAATACGGACTTCACCATGGCGTGGTTTCTCCCTTCAGGAAAAGATTGTTTGGATTCACTCCCTCGATCAATAAGTCGTTCTTATGGCCGGCATGAATACGCCCGCATGACGCGCGCGTCAATCTAAATGTCGGGCGATGTGACATAACGCGCGCCGCGGCGGTGTCAGTGGGCGTCGTGCGAGTCGTCGACGGGACGCTTCCAGCGATCGACTACGATTTCGCGCGGCGGCAGCCGGCGCGCCTTCAACCAGCGCGCGCGCACGGCGGCGCTGCGGCGCAGCGATTCGATCTCCTCCCCGCCGAGCGGAGGCTGCCAGGCAAGCGTCGCGAGGTCGATCCGTCCATCGTCGTCGGCCGGCCATTCCAGCTGCCGGAGCCGCGTGGACGCCTGCGGACCGATCGCCTCGGCGTGCAGGCCGCCTAGCTTCTGCCGGATCAGCGCATCGGCCTGCTCGGAAAGCCGGCGGAGTTCGGGACTCGCATCGCTGCGCGCGCGCAGGCGCCGGACGTCCGGCGCCTTGTCGGCGCCGCGGCTGGCCGCCTGCACCGCCTCCTCTTCGCGTCGCTGCCGCAGGAGGCAGTCCACGAGGCGGAGCCAGGCTTCGGCATCGCCCGGCGCCTCGTCGACCCGGCGCAGCCGCGCGCCGACTTCAGCCTCCGCGGCGTCGGGGTCGGGCGCCGCGCTCGCGAGCAGCGCATGCCGCCGCTCCGACAGGCGGTTGTAGCGGGCCAGCATGCCGGTGACCGCCGCGCGCTCCGCGGCACTGAGGGCGGGGTGCCAGATCTCGAAGATGAGGACGATGCGCGCCGCGTCGCTGTCGTTCCAGGCGCTGTGCTCGTAACTGTCGTCGAAGATCATCAGCCGGCCGAAGCGCGTCTCGCGTGCCTCCCCGGCGACGGCGACGCCGCAGCCCGGGGGGACGATCAGCGGCAAGTGCACAGTCAGCCGGTAGTTCGCGAGCCCGAAGTGCGGCGGGATGCGTGTGCGGGGCTTCAGGACGGAGAGAAAGGCCTCCACGGGGTTCGGGCCATCGAGGCTCACGAGCGGCAGCCGCTCGAGCGCGGCGCGCACCTTCGGGAACCGGGCCAGTGCGCGCTCGTTCGGCAGGGCGTCGTTCCAGAAGTGGACGGCGCTCCAGTCCTTGCGCCCCGCGAGGTTTCGCCAGGTCTCGCTCGCCTCGTGCGCGCCGATGTAGGGCAGCCCGTCCGCGTCGAGGTCCAGCGACCCGGCGACTTCCTTTGCGAGCTCGGGCGCGGCCGCCTCCAGCCCGGCGGCCCACTCGAAGCGCTCCGGCTCGAGCCAGGGCTCGTCGGCGAGTTCAGGCACGTAGAAGAAGGTGGGCCGCCGCCGCTCAGGCGCACCGGGCGCGAAGACGGGCCGCCAGGCGGCGCGGCTCACGCGCGAACAATCCGCCCCGGGCTCGGCACGCTGCGCCTCCTCGATCGCGGCCCTCCTGATCTCCCCGTAGAAGCCCTCGAGCGCCTGCCGGAGCCGCGCCGAGCGTTCCGCCGCGAAGGCCGGCCCGCCCAGGCGGTCGAGCTGCAGCATGTCCCGCCGCGTGCCTTCCAGCGCGTTGCCCGCGGCCGCGGCCGCCTCCCGCAGGCCCGCCCTGGCGAGGGCGGCGCCGAGGAACAACAGCGACTTAGGGTCCGCGGGATCGCGGCGGTACGCCCGGCGCAGCACGTCGACGGCCTCGTCCTGCCGCCCCGCGGCCTCGAGCACGTGGCCCAGCACGCGGCGGGCCTCGAGGTCCGCCGGATCGAGCGCGAGGGCGCGCTCCAGGTAGGCCCGGGCCGCGTCCACCTCGCCCCGCTCGAAGCTTCGGGCGGAGAGGAACTGGAGCGAGGGGAGCGTCGCCGGCGCCTGCGCGAGCACCGCGCGGTGCAGGGCTTCCGCCTCGCCGAGCCGCCGCGCCGCCTGCAGGGCGGCCGCATCGCGAAGCAGTTGATCGACCGGCTTCACGTCCTGCGCCGTTGCCATGGGGCTTTATACCCGGAACAAAAAAGGCCCGGGAGTCGCCTCCCGGGCCCTTCGATCGAACCGTAAAGCCGGCTGGCCTTACATGTCCATGCCGCCCATGCCGCCGCCCGGCATCGGGGGATGGTCGTGCTCCTCCTTCGGAGCCTCGGCGACCATCACCTCCGTGGTGAGCAGGAGGCCGGCGACCGACGCGGCGTTCTGCAGCGCGAGGCGGGTGACCTTCGTGGGATCCAGGATGCCCATCTCGATCAGGTCGCCGTACTCGCCCGTGCCCGCGTTGTAGCCGAAGCTGCCCTTGCCCTCGCGCACCTTCGCGAGGACGACGGAGCCGTCTTCGCCGGCGTTCTGCACGATCTGGCGCAGCGGCTCCTCGATCGCGCGCGACAGGATGCGGATGCCGACGCCCTGGTCCTCGTTGGCGCCCGCGAGCTTCTCCAGCGCCTTCTGGGCGCGGATCAGCGCAACGCCGCCGCCGGGGACCACGCCCTCCTCGACCGCCGCACGCGTGGCGTGCAGGGCGTCCTCGAGGCGGGCCTTCTTTTCCTTCATCTCGACCTCGGTCGCCGCGCCGACCTTGATCACGGCGACGCCGCCGGACAGCTTCGCGACGCGCTCCTGCAGCTTCTCCTTGTCGTAGTCGGAGGTGGCGTCCTCGATCTGCTGGCGGATGTTGTCCACCCGGGCCTTGATGTCGGCCGCCTTGCCGGCGCCGTCGATGATCGTCGTGTTCTCCTTCTCGACGACGACCTTCTTGGCCTTGCCCAGGTCGTTGAGGGTCGCCTTCTCGAGCGTGAGGCCGACTTCCTCGGCGATCACGGTGCCGCCGGTCAGGATCGCGATGTCCTTCAGCATCTCCTTGCGGCGGTCGCCGAAGCCCGGCGCCTTGACCGCGCAGACCTTGACGATGCCGCGGATCGTGTTCACGACGAGCGTCGCGAGCGCCTCGCCCTCGACGTCCTCGGCGATCACGAGCAGCGGCTTGCCGGCCTTCGCGATGCCCTCGAGCAGCGGGAGCATCTCGCGGATGTTCGAGATCTTCTTGTCGTACAGGAGGACGTACGGGTTCTCGAGCTCGCTGGTCTGGTTCTGGGCGTTGTTGATGAAGTACGGCGACAGGTAGCCGCGGTCGAACTGCATGCCCTCGACCACCTCGAGCTCGTTCTCGAGGCCCGAGCCCTCCTCGACCGTGATCACGCCTTCCTTGCCGACCTTCTCCATCGCCTCGGCGATCTTCTTGCCGATGGCCTCATCGCTGTTCGCCGAGATCGTGCCGACCTGGGCGATCGCCTTCGAGTCCTTGCAGGGCTTGGAGAGCTTCTTGAGCTCCTCCACCGCGGTCGTGACCGCGATGTCGACGCCGCGCTTGACGTCCATCGGGTTGATGCCCGAGGCGACGGCCTTCATGCCCTCGCGGATGATCGCCTGCGCGAGCACGGTCGCGGTCGTCGTGCCGTCACCGGCCTCGTCGGAGGTCGAGGACGCGACTTCCTTGACCATCTGCGCGCCCATGTTCTCGAACTTGTCCTTCAGCTCGATTTCCTTCGCGACCGAGACGCCGTCCTTGGTCACGGTGGGGGCGCCGAAGCTCTTCTCGAGCACGGCGTTGCGGCCCTTCGGGCCGAGCGTCGCCTTGACGGCGTTCGCGAGCAGGTTGACGCCGCGGACCATGCGGGTGCGCGCGTCATCCGAAAAACGTACTTCCTTGGCTGCCATGGTTCGTAGTCCTCTGGATTACTTTTCGATGACGGCCATGACGTCTTCCTCGCGCATCACGAGGAGGTCTTCGCCATCCACCTTGACTTCGGTTCCGCCGTACTTGCCGAACAGGATGTGGTCGCCGACCTTGAGGTCGAGCGGGCGCACCTGGCCGTTCTCGAGGATCTTCCCCTTGCCGACGGCGATGATCTTGCCGCGGATCGGCTTCTCCGCCGCGGTATCCGGGATCACGATCCCGCCGGGCGACTTGCGCTCTTCGTCTTCGCGCTTGACGATCACACGATCATGAAGCGGACGGATCTTCATGTTTCAACACTCCTTGGAATTCGTTTGGAATGCGTTAGCACTCAGGCTGAACGGGTGCTAATGATAGGGATCGGTCGAGGGATTTCAAGCACTCCCGGGCTCCGAGTGATAAACCTGCGTAACCGACTGATTTCATTGCCTAATGTCGCCCCCTGACGACAGCCGCGCCGGCCGGCGGCTGCCCGAAACCGGGCAGGCCGTCGCGACAAGCCGGGAGCGGAGGGCTAACCTCTCGGCCGTCATGAAAACATTCCGTTCCCTACTCGGCGGCCTCCTGTTGGGGGTCGCCGGCAGCGCAGCCGCCCAGGGCCTGCTGGGCCCCTCCAACCAGGACCAGTTCCTCGACGTCGACAAGGCCTTCGTCTTCGCCGCCATGGCGGACGGCGGCGAGCGCGTGCTGCTCGACTGGCAGATCGCGCCGGGCTACTACCTCTACCGGCACCGCATCTCCGCCAGGACCGCGACGCCGGGGTTCCAGCTCGGCGAGGTCGCGATGCCCGACGGCCACCGCAAGACCGACGAGTTCTTCGGCGACGTCGAGGTGTACTACGACATCCTGAGCGCGACGGTGCCCGTCACGCGCGCGGAAGGCGCCTCCGCCTTCGACCTCTCCGTCACCTACCAGGGCTGCGCGGACGCCGGCCTCTGCTATCCGCCGGTCACGAAGACCGTGCGCATCGAGCTGCCGCCACCCGGCACGCCGTCCGCGAGCGCAGCGGGCACCGGCGGCGGAGGCGGCGCCGGCAACGACGGCGGCGGCATGGTCTCGGAGCAGGACCGCCTGAGCGCGCTCATCGCCCACGGCAACCCCTGGGCGGTGATCGGCGTCTTCCTCGCGATCGGCCTCGGCCTCGCGTTCACGCCCTGCGTGCTGCCGATGAACCCGATCCTTTCCGGCATCATCGCGGGCCAGGGCGCCGCCGCGACGCCGCGCCGCTCCTTCATGCTCTCGCTCGTCTACGTGCTCGGCATGGCGCTCACCTACACGGTCGTCGGGGCGCTGTTCGCCGCCGCCGGCCAGCAGGCGCAGGCGTTCTTCCAGAAGCCCTGGATCATCATCGGTTTCGCCGCCCTCTTCGTCGTGCTCGCGCTCGCGATGTTCGGGCTCTACGACATCAAGATCCCCGCCGCCCTCGAGACCCGGCTCGCGAGCGCCTCCGGGCGCCAGAAGTCCGGGACCTTCGCCGGCACGGCCGTGATGGGCGCGCTCTCGGCGCTGGTCGTCACGGCCTGCGTGGCGCCGGCGCTCGTCGCCGCCATCGCGGTCATCAGCCAGGGCGGCAACATCCTGCGCGGCGCCCTCGCGCTCTTCACGATGGCGATGGGCATGGGCGTGCCCCTGCTCCTTGTCGGCGTGGCCGGAGGGCGCTTCCTGCCGCATGCAGGCCCCTGGATGACGACGATCAAGGCGCTGTTCGGCGTCGTTTTCCTCGGTGTCGCCGTGTGGATGCTGTCGCGGGTCCTCCCGGGCTCCGCGACGCTCGCGCTGTGGGCGCTGCTCGCGATCGTCGCGGGCTACTACTTCGGGGGCTTCGGCCGCGCGAGTCCCGGCGGCGGCGCCTGGCCGCTGCTCGCGCGCGGGCTCGGCCTCGCGTCCATCGTCTGGGGGATTCTCATGATGGTCGGCGCGGCCTCGGGCGGCCACGATCCCCTGCAGCCGCTGCGCGGCGCGTCCTTGCCCGGCCTCGGCGGCGGGAACGCCACGGCTGCCGAGGCGCTGCCTTTCCGCATGATCAATTCGAGCGAGGAACTCGACCGCGAGCTCGCGGCCGCGCGGGCGGCGGGGAAGCCGGCGATGCTCGACTTCTATGCGGACTGGTGCGTGTCCTGCAAGGAAATGGAGAAGTACACGTTTTCCGTCCCGGAGGTGCAGCAGGACCTCGCGGGCTTCGTGCTCCTGAAGGCGGACGTCACCGCCAACAACGAGGCGCACCAGGCGCTGTTCCGCCGCTTCGGCGTCTATGGCCCGCCGACCACCGCGTTCTTCTCGGCGAAGGGTGGCGAATGCCGGCCGTTCCGGCTGGTCGGCTTCGTGAAGGCCGAGGACTTCCGCTCGCATCTCGCGCGATTCGCGCGAGAATGCGCATGATGGGACCCGCCAGCCGCTGGAGCCTCGTTCTCCTCCTCGCGATCGCAGCCGGCGCAGGCGCCTGGCTGGCGACCCGAAGCCTGCTCGCGCCGGATCGACCGGCCGCGTCGGCGTTGCGCGCGCCCGCGCCGGTTGCGCAGCCCGACGCTTCCGGGATGCCGCCGCTTCCCGTCATCCCGGATCGCCGACCCGAAGTCACGCTGGCCGACCGCGACGGGAAGCTCCGCAGCCTCTCCGAGTGGAACGGCAAGCCCCAGGTGATCAATTTCTGGGCCACCTGGTGCGCCCCCTGCCGCCGCGAGATCCCGATGCTGAACGCGCTCGCGAGCGACGGCGCCTGGCCCGGGATCGCGCTCATCGGAGTCGCGATCGATTTCCGCGAGGATGTCCTCGAGTACCTTGAGGAAACGCCGATCCAATACCCGGTCCTCATCGGCGAGCAGGATGGGCTCGAGGCATCGCGCGCCTTCGGAATGGCGAGCCTCGGGCTGCCCTATACCGTCTTCGTGGACAGCCGGGGCCGGATCGTCACCATCCACCTCGGCGAGTTGCACCGCCCGCAGGCGGACGCCATCCTGTCCGTGGTCCAGGCGCTGGACGCCGGCAAGATCGACATGGCCGAAGCCAAGGCCCGGATCAAGTCCGAAGTCCCCAAGATCGGGTAATTTCAGCCAGTTCGGCTCTTTTCGGAGCAGGATCGGCGCTTTTTCTGGACAAAATCCCGTTTGTCCGATTGAATGCGGCGCAGCATGCCGCGGATCCTCGTCATCAACGGCCCAAACCTCAACCTGCTCGGGCGCCGGGAGCCCGGCTGGTACGGGCGGGTCACCCTCGCAGCCATCGAGGAGCGCCTGAAGGCCGAGGCGGCCCGGCGCGGCGCGGCGCTCGACTGCTACCAGAGCAATGCCGAGCACGAGCTCGTCGAGCGCGTGCAGGCGCTGGCCGCGTCGCCCGTCGACTTCGCGATCGTGAACCCCGGGGCCTTCACGCACACGAGCATCGCGCTGCGTGACGCCCTGCTCGCGGTCGCCGTGCCCTTCATCGAGGTTCACCTTTCGAACGTGCACGCGCGGGAACCCTTCCGCCGGCATTCCTACTTTTCGGACATCGCGACGGGAAGCATCGTCGGGCTGGGAGCGCAGGGCTACGAACTCGCGCTCGCGGCGGCGCTCGACCGCCTCGAACGGCCTTCCGGGGGAGACTGATGGACATCCGCAAGATCAAGAAGCTGATCGAGCTGCTCGAGGAATCGGGGCTCGCCGAGATCGAGATCACCGAGGGCGAGGAGTCGGTGCGCATCGCGCGCGCGACACAGGGTGCGCCGGTCGTGACGCAGTACGCGGCGGCCCCGGCCGCGGCGACGCCCCCGGCCGCCGCCCCGGCCGCGGCC
>DASSUY010000062.1:0-3400 GCA_035706525.1 Steroidobacteraceae bacterium | reverse complement strand
CTCGAGCATCGCGCGGTCGCGGTGGCCGAGCGGTTCGGCGACGACCGGCGCAGCGAGCAGCGCCTCGACCTCCTCCTCCGTGAGCGACTGAGGCAACGCGCGGCCGATCTTCGGCATCGCGATCTGCGCGGTCGGGTCCTCCTTGATCGCGGCCTCGCGCACGAGGTAGCGGAAGAAGCGGCGGAAGCTCGAAAGCTGGCGCGCGGTCGAGCGCGGGCGCGCGCCGGTCTCGACGCGCCAGGCGATGAACGCGAGCAGGTCGTTGCGGCTCGTGCGCTCGAGCGCCGTGCCGCGCTGGCGCAGCCAGCGCGCGAGCGCGGTGAGGTCGGCGCGATAGGCCGCGAGCGTGTTCGGCGAGAGTCCGCGTTCCATCCAGACGGCGTCCAGGAAGCGGACGATCATCGGCTCGACGGCCTCATCCCGGCCGCCCGCGGTAGCGAGTGTCGCCGCACGCACCGACGTCGAAGATTTCATGGCTGCGCTCATGGACCCTGCCCTGCTTGCCGTCGCGGACGTCCGCGACCGCGCGCGGGCGCGGGGCGGGCTGGTGCGACAGAATGCAGACGCAGTATGGTTTGGCCCGGAATCGGTCTGCGTGACCGGTCTCACAGGTCCCCATGACCATTAACATAACCGGAACCAGTTCACAGTACGCAGCGCAGCGACCGCGGGAAACGCGGTGATTCGCGCGCCGTTCCGCCCCGCCTGGGGCCTCTGGGCCTGCCTCCTGGTCGTGCCGGTGCTGCTGGTCGCGGCGCTGCCGATCCTGCTGTTCCCGGGCCTCCCGGCGCGCCGCGCGGCCGCGGGCCTCGCCTGCCGCGCCTGGTTCGTCCTGAGCGGCATCCCGGTCGCCCGCCGCGGCATCGAGCGACTGCCGGCCGGCGCCTGCGTGATCGTCGCCAACCACGCGAGCTACCTCGACGGCCCGCTCCTCTTCGCGCACCTGCCGCCGCGGTTCGGGTTCGTGATCAAGAAGGAGGCGTCGCGGGCCCCGCTGCTCGGCTTCCTGCTCCGCCGCCTCGGCCACCATTTCGTCGAGCGCAGCAACCGGCACGAGGGCGCGGGCGACGCCCGGCGCATCCTGCGCGCGCTGGAGTCCGGCGAGGCGGTCGCGTTCTTCCCGGAAGGCACCTTCCACCCCGAGCCGGGCATCGCGCGCTTCCACGGCGGCGCATTCGCGCTCGCCGCGCGCACCGGCGTGCCGGTCGCGCCGGTCGCGATCCGCGGCACGCGGGCGATCCTCGGCGGCGGCCGCGCCTGGCCGCGGTGGAGCCGCATCGCGATCGACGTCCTCGAGCCGCTGCCGCCGGCCACCGGGGCCGGCGATGCCGCGAACGCGCTGCGCGACGCCGCCCGCGAGCGGATCGGCGCGGCCGCGGGGGAGCCGCTGGCCTGAGCTACATGTTGCGGCGGTACTGGCCGCCGACGGCGTAGAGCGCGCGCGAGATGCGGCCGAGCGAGGCGGACTTCACGGTCTCCATCAGCTCCGCGAACACGTTGCCGCCGGCCGCGGCCGTCGCCTGCAGCCGCGAAAGCGCGGGGCCCTGCGCCTCGGCGTGCGCCTCGTTGTAGGCGCGAACGGCCGCGACCTGCGCCGCCTTCTCCTCCTCGGTCGAGCGGATGAGCTCGGCGTTCCGGATCTCGTCCGCGTCGCCCTTCGGCGGGAGGAAGGTGTTGACGCCGACGATGGGCAGGCTCCCGTCGTGCTTCCTGTGCTCGTAGTAGAGCGACTCTTCCTGGATCTTGCCCCGCTGGTACATCGTCTCCATCGCGCCGAGCACGCCGCCGCGCTCCGACAGCCGGTCGAACTCGGCGTAGACGGCCTCCTCAACCATGTCGGTCAGCTGCTCGATGACGAAGGAGCCCTGCCAGGGGTTCTGGTTCTGGTTGAGGCCGAGCTCGCGCGCGATGATCAGCTGGATCGCGACCGCCCGCCTGACGCTCTCCTCGGTCGGCGTCGTGATCGCCTCGTCGTAGGCGTTCGTGTGCAGGCTGTTGCAGCTGTCGAAGAGCGCGTACATCGCCTGCAGCGTGGTGCGGATGTCGTTGAACTGGATCTCGCGCGCGTGCAGCGAGCGGCCCGAGGTCTGCACGTGGTACTTGAGCATCTGGCTGCGCGGGGACGCGCCGTAGCGGTCGCGCATCGCCCGGGCCCAGATGCGCCGCGCCACGCGGCCGATCACGGCGTATTCCGGGTCCATGCCGTTCGAGAAGAAGAACGACAGGTTGGGCGCGAAGTCGTCGACCTTCATGCCGCGCGCGAGGTAGTACTCGACGATCGTGAAGCCGTTCGCGAGCGTGAACGCGAGCTGCGAGACCGGGTTCGCCCCCGCCTCCGCGATGTGGTAGCCGGAGATGGACACGGAGTAGAAGTTCCGCACGCGGTTCGCGCTGAAGAACTGCTGCACGTCGCCCATCATCCGGAGCGCGAACTCGGTCGAGAAGATGCAGGTGTTCTGCGCCTGGTCCTCCTTCAGGATGTCGGCCTGCACGGTGCCGCGCACGCGCGCGAGCGCGTCGGCGCGGATGCGCGCATAGGTCTCGGCGTCGACGACCTGGTCGCCGCTGACGCCGAGCAGGCCGAGCCCCGAGCCGTCGTGGCCGGGCGGCAGCTCGCCGCGGTAGCGCGGCCGCTCGCGGCCCTCGTACAGCTTCGCGATCCTGGCCTCCGCTTCCTCCCAGCGGCCGTTCGCGCGCAGCCAGCGCTCGACCTGCTGGTCGACGGCCGTGTTCATGAACATCGCGAGGATGATGGGCGCGGGGCCGTTGATCGTCATCGAGACCGAGGTCGAGGGCGCGCAGAGGTCGAAGCCCGAGTACAGGCGCTTCATGTCGTCGAGCGACGCGATCGACACGCCCGAGTTGCCGATGCGCCCGTAGATGTCCGGCCGCTCGTCCGGGTCCTCGCCGTAGAGCGTCGTCGAGTCGAAGGCCGTCGACAGGCGCGTCGCCTGGTGCCCGCGCGCGAGGTAGTGGAAGCGCCGGTTCGTCCGCTCGGGCATGCCCTCCCCCGCGAACATGCGCGTCGGGTCCTCGTCCTCGCGCCGGTAGGGGTAGATGCCGCCCGTGTACGGGTAGGCGCCCGGCAGGTTCTCCGTGAGCAGGAAGTGCAGCTGCGCGCCCCAGTCGTCGTACGCGGGCGTCGCGATCTTCGGCAGCCTCAGGTGCGAGAGCGACTCGCTGTAGTTGGGCCCGCGCACCTCGCGCTCGCGGACCCGGTAGCTGAACTCCGGCGCCGCGGCCGCCTCGCGGCGCGCGGGCCAGGACTTGAGGAGCGCGATGCCCTCGGCGCCCACCGCGTCCAGCGCCTCGTTGTACGCGCGGCGCAGGCGCTGCGTCGCGGCGTCGCCGACCCCGAGCGCGGACTCGGGGTAGCGCTCGAGGGGCTCGGGCAGGCCCT
>DASSUY010000061.1:0-3622 GCA_035706525.1 Steroidobacteraceae bacterium | reverse complement strand
CCCTGGCCCTCGTCGCCTGCGGCGGCGGCGGCAGCGGCGGTAGTTCGACGCCGCCGCCTCCGCCCGCGGCCTGCAGCGCAGGCATCGAGACGCCGCGTGCCTTCCCCGCGCTCAGCTTCGCATCCCCCACGGCGATGCTGCAGGCCCCGAACGACGCCTCGCGCTGGTTCGTCCTCGAGCAGGACGGCATCGTCCACGCCTTCGAGAACGATCCCGATGAGGACGACACCGAGGCCTTCGTGGACCTTCGCGACCGCGTCCACAACGACGGCGAGGCCGGGCTGCTCGGAATGGCGTTCCACCCCGACTTCGCGACGAACGGGCTCGTGTACCTGAACTACAGCGAGCTCTCGGGCGGCGTGGTCCGCTCCGTGACCTCGGAGTTCACGAGCATGGACGGCGGCGTGACGCTCGACCCGGCTTCGGAGCGCGAGTTGATCGTCGTCCCGAAGCCCGCGACCAACCACAACGGCGGCAACCTCGCATTCGGGCCGGACGGCTACCTTTACATCGGCCTCGGGGACGGCGGGAGCCCCGGCGACGATGCCGGGAATGCGCAGAACCCCGAGCGGCTCCTCGGCAAGATGCTCCGCATCGACGTGGATTCGCGGCCGGGCGGCGCGCCCTACGGCATCCCGCCCGACAACCCGAACGTCGGCAACCCGCTCTGCGAGGACGGCGAGGGGACCGCCGCCTGCCCCGAGATCTACGCGACGGGCTTCCGCAATCCCTGGCGCTGGAGCTTCGACCGGCAGGACGGCACGCTCTGGGTCGCCGACGTGGGCGAGGGCAGCTTTGAGGAAGTGGACATCGTCGAGCGCGGCGGCAACTACGGCTGGAACGTGCGCGAGGGCGCGCACTGCTTCTCGCCCGCGAGCGGCTGTTCGACTGCGGGCCTCACGGACCCGGTCGCGGAATACAGCCACTCCATCGGCTTCTCCATCACGGGCGGCTACGTCTACCGCGGCGGCCAATCGACGCAGGTCGCGGGCAACTACGTCTTCGGCGACTTCAGCGGGATGATCGGCTGGCTCGAGCCGGACGGCAGCGGCGGCTTCGACGTCCGCGAGCTGGTGGAGGAGGGCTGCACGCCGCCGGGCGCGGACGACCCGCTCGCGCCGTCGGCCTTCGCGGAGGACCTCGACGGGGAGCTGTTCCTGCTCGACTACGGGACCGGGGAGATCCGGTCGCTGGAATTCACGGACTAGGCGACGCCCAGCGCCTTCTTCTTCGTCGGCAGGGCCTCGGCCAAGCCCGCCTCCGGCGCGCCAGTCGAACGCATCACGCGCCGGTACACGCCGCGCCCGGAATGCCGCCGCGTCATCACGAGCTGCCAGAGGTGCAGCTGCTCGACGTCGAAGGCGGCCTTGCAGGACATCAGGTAGTAGTTCCAGAGCCGCCGGAAGCGCTCGTCGAAGGGCCGCTTCGCCGGCAGCGCGCGGATGCGTTCCCAGTTCGCGTTGAAGCGGTCGTACCAGGCCTGCAGCGTCGGCGCGTAGTGGTGGCCGTAGTTCTCCCAGTCCTCGATCACGAACCGGCCCTCGGCCGCATCCGAAAGATGGCTCATGGCGGGCGCCATCGAGTTCCGGAAGATGTATTTCTCGATCCAGGGGTCGACGACGGTCGTCTTCTCGCAGTTGCCGATCGTGTGCAGCAGGAAGAGGCCCTCCGGCTTCAGCATGCGGTGCACGACGTCCATGAGCGGCGCGTAGTTCCGGTAGCCGACATGCTCGATCATGCCGATGATCGTCACCTTGTCGAAGGGCGCGAGGCCGGAGAACGGCAGGTCGCGGTAGTCCATCTTGTGGATCGTGACCGGCAGGCCTTTCGTGTACTCCCGGGCGTAGCGGATCTGCTCGTCGGAGAGGCTGATGCCCGTGACCTCGCAGCCGCGCCGCTCCGCCGCGTATTTCGCGAACCCGCCCCAGCCGCAGCCGATGTCGAGCAGGTGGTCGCCGCGCTTGAGCTCCAGCTTGTCGCAGAGCAGCTCGAGCTTGATCTCCTCCGCGCGCTCGAGGTCGTCGGTCCCGTCGAAGAAGCAGCAGGTGTACTGGTTCCACGGACCGAGGAAGAGCGCGTACATCCGGTGGTCGATGTCGTAATGTTCTTCGGCGACGGCGCGGGAGCGCCGCTTCGTCTGCAGGTTCGTGAGCCGCGACTGCAGCTCCTTGAAGGCCCGCGCCGCGCGGATCAACGGCTTGCGCTGGGCGTCGCCCTTGAGCACCCGCCGGAACAGCTCGTCGAGCGCGTCGCAGTCCCAGTCCCCGTCCATGTAAGACTCGCCGATCCCGAGCGAGCCGCGGAGCGCCCGGCGGTAGAGCCGGTCGTTGCGGACGCGGATGTCCCAGGGCTCGCTGCCGTCGAGCGTGACGCCCGTGCCTTCGAGCAGGGATTCGAGGAGGGGCTTGAAGAGTCTGTTGCTCATCGGGGCGGGCGGCATTTTACGCCGGCCGGCGTAGAATGGCATCGGCCGGCCAGTCCGGGCCCGGGGGATGAAAATGAAAAGCCTTCACCCGCTCTTCTGCGCGGCGATCCTGGCGTTCGTGGCGGCCGCCGGCGCGCAGTCCCCGCCCGATGCGGACCTCGCCGAGGTGCGCGCCGTGACGCTCACGGAGGCGAGCTTCGCGAAGTACGCCGAGGCGACGCGCAACCTCGCGGCGGCGCGGCTCGACAGCTGCGACGCCGACCCGGACGACGACGCGAATGCCACCAGCGTCGCGCAGATGGCGGCGAAGCTCGACAGCGTGCCGGCGGCGAAGGCGGCGGTGCAGGCGGCCGGGCTCACGAGCCGCGAGTACATCGTCTTCTCGCTCGCGCTTTTGGAAAACGGCTTTGCAGCCTACGCGCCGGCGGACAGCAAGCTGCCCGCTGGCATCAACCCGGCGAACGTCGCCTTCGTGCGCAGCCACCAGGCCGACCTGGACCGGCTGGGCGAGGAGATGGAGGAACCCGACTGCGGGGACGGGGCGGGCGACGACGAGTGAAGCGGTTCAGCCGCGGGCGAGCGGCAGCACGGTCGACTCCTTGATCACCGTGACCACGATCGAGGAGTTCACCGACTGCACGTTCGGGATCTTCGACAGGTGATCGAGGAAGAAGGACTCGTATTCCTTCATGTCGTGCGTGACGATCCGGAGGCAGAAGTCCCATTCGCCGGTCAGCGTGCAGCAGTCGAGCACCTCGGGGCGGTCCCGCACCGCGCGCTCGAACTGCGCGAGCGCGTCGCGCCCCTGGGTCGAGAGCCGGACGTGCACGTACACCATGACGTCGAGGCCGAGCGCCTTCCGGTCGAGGAGGGCGACGCGCTTCTGGATGACGCCTTCCTGCTCGAGCTGCTGGATGCGGCGCCAGCAGGTGGTGTTCGAGAGGCCGAGCTTGGCGGCGACGTCAGCGGCGGACTGGGCGCCGTCCCGCTGCAGCTCGTCGAGGATGCGGCGATCCGTGGCATCCAGCGCCATCGAAATATTCCTTTCGTAGAAATGGAGATAACGAAATGATTATTTCACTATTTTGCAGGACAGTACAAGAACTCCCCGTTTTGTGGCCCCAGGCACGTAGGATACGCGCCTGAAAACCCCGCCGGTCGCCGCGAGGGACCCGATGGTCGCCCAGTCACGCCTGC
>DASSUY010000060.1:0-7464 GCA_035706525.1 Steroidobacteraceae bacterium | reverse complement strand
ACACGAGTGACCCAGGCGTCGCGGCCGGGTTCGTTCTTCGCGCATACCGGAAGCCCATGTCCGACCAACACGATTCGTACGATTCCAGTAAAATCAAGGTCTTGAAGGGCCTCGAGGCCGTCCGCAAGCGGCCCGGCATGTACATCGGCGACACCGATGACGGGACCGGGCTTCACCACATGGTTTTCGAGGTGGTCGACAACTCGATCGACGAGGCGCTCGCCGGTCATTGCGACCGCATCGTTGTCACCATCCACGCGGACGAGTCGGTGACTGTCACCGACAACGGCCGCGGCATTCCGGTCGACATGCAGCCCGAAGAGGGCCGCTCCGCCGCCGAAGTCGTGATGACCGTCCTCCACGCCGGCGGCAAGTTCGACGACAACTCCTACAAGGTTTCCGGCGGCCTTCACGGCGTCGGCGTCTCGGTCGTGAACGCGCTGTCCGGCACCCTGACCCTGACGATCGCGCGCGACGGCAAGCTGCACCGCCAGCAATACCGGATGGGCGAGCCGCAGGGCCCGCTCAGCGTGGTCGGCACCACCGCCGAGCGGGGCACGACCATCCGCTTCAAGCCCAGCAACACCATCTTCACGAACACGACCTTCTCGTACGACTGGCTGGCCAAACGCCTCCGGGAACTGTCATTCCTGAACTCGGGCGTGCGCATCGAGCTCGTGGACGAGCGAGAGGACAAGAGCGACGTCTTCCAGCACGAGGGCGGCGTGTCGGCCTTCGTGCAGTACCTGAACCGCAGCCGCACGGCGATCCACCCGAACATCTTCTATTTCCAGAGCCAGGAAGGGCCGATCTCGGTCGAGGTCGCCGCGCAGTGGAACGACTCCTACCAGGAGTCGATGTACTGCTACACGAACAACATCCCGCAGAAGGACGGCGGCACCCACCTCGCCGGCTTCCGCGCGGCCCTCACCCGGAAAATCAACGAGTTCATCGAGAAAGAGGGCCTCGCGAAGCGCGAGAACGTGACCCTGACGGGGGACGACGCCCGCGAGGGCATGACGGCCATCCTCTCGATCAAGATGCCGGACCCGAAGTTCTCCTCGCAGACGAAGGACAAGCTCGTCTCCTCCGAGGTGAAGGGCGTGGTCGAGTCGGCGGTCGCCCAGAAGCTCGGCGAGTTCCTGCTCGAGCGGCCGGCGGACGCGAAGTCCATCTGCCTCAAGATCATCGACGCCGCCCGCGCGCGCGAGGCCGCCCGCAAGGCGCGCGAGATGACCCGCCGCAAGGGCGCGCTCGACTCCTCGGGCCTGCCCGGCAAGCTCGCGGACTGCCAGGAGAAGGACCCCGCCAAGTCGGAGATCTTCCTCGTCGAGGGCGAGTCCGCCGGCGGCTCCGCCAAGCAGGGCCGCGACCGGCGCACCCAGGCGGTACTGCCGCTCAAGGGCAAGATCCTGAACGTCGAGAAGGCGCGCTTCGACAAGATGCTCTCGTCCCAGGAGGTCGTGACGCTCATCAGCGCCCTCGGGACCGGCATCGGCAAGGACGACTTCGACGTCGAGAAGCTCCGGTACCACCGGATCGTGCTGATGTGCGACGCCGACGTGGACGGCAGCCACATCCGCACGCTGCTGCTGACTTTCTTCTACCGCCAGATGCCCGAGCTGATCGAGCGCGGGCACGTCTACATCGCCCAGCCGCCGCTCTTCAAGCTGAAGCGCGGCAAGCAGGAGACCTACGTCAAGGACGAGGCCGAGCTCGACCAGCTGCTCCTGACGAGCGCGCTCGACAACGCGGCCCTGCACGTGAACGCCGAGGCGCCGCCGCTGTCCGGCTCCGCGCTCGAGATGCTCGCGCGCCAGTACATGGAAGTGAAGGCCATCATCGGCCGCTGGTCGCGGCGCTACGACCGCAGGCTGCTCGAGCAGCTGCTCGCCATGCGTCCGGTCGGCGTGCAGCAGTTCGCCGACGCCGCCTGGCTCGAGGGCTGGGTGAAGGAGCTGGAGGCGCGCCTCAACGCCGAGGGCAGCCTCGTGTACAGCTACACGCTCGGCGTCCGGCGGAACGAGGCGGGCGAGCCGGAGCGCATCGACGTCTCGCGCACGGAGCACGGCGTCACGGCCGAGAAGCACCTGCAGCCGGAGTTCTTCGAGTCCGCCGAGTACGCCCGGATCGCCGAGCTCGGCACGACCCTCAGCGACTTCATCGGCCCGGGGGCCTTCGTCACCCGCGGCAACGAGCGGCAGGAGGTCTCGAACTTCCCCGAGGCGATCGGCTGGCTGCTCGAGCAGGCCCGGAAGGGCCAGGCGATCCAGCGCTACAAGGGCCTCGGCGAGATGAACCCGGAGCAGCTCTGGGAGACGACGATCAACCCGGAGGTTCGGCGCCTCCTGCAGGTGCGCATCGAGGATGCGGTCGCCGCCGACGACATCTTCACGACGCTCATGGGCGATGCGGTCGAGCCGCGGCGCGAGTTCATCGAGAAGAACGCGCTGTACGTCGCGAACCTCGACGTCTAGTTCCCGCGCAGCTCGCGCATCTTCCCCTCGATCCAGCCCTGGACCTCCGCGTTGAGGTCCCGCGGGTCGCGCCCCGTCGCCCGGATCGGCGGTCCGATCACGACGCGCACGAGCCCGGGCTTCTTCACGAGGCCGCGCCGCGGCCAGAAGTCGCCGGCGTTGTGGGCGACGGGTACGAGCATCACGCCCGCCTGGGAGGCGAGGAGCGCCCCCGACACGCCGTATTTGCGCGTCTCGCCCGGCGCCATGCGCGTGCCCTCGGGGAAGATCAGCACCCAGATCCCGGCCGCGAGCCGCTCGCGCCCCTGGTCCAGCACCTGGTTGACCGCGCGATGGCCCGAGCCGCGGTCGATCGCGATGCACTTCATGAGCCAGGTCGCCCAGCCGACCAGCGGGATCCAGAGGATCTCGCGCTTCAGCACCCAGGCCTGCGGCGGGAATACGATCATCTGCGCCATCGTTTCCCAGGTGGAGGTGTGCTTCCACATCGTGACGTGCGCGCCCTCGCGCGGGATGTTCTCCGTTCCCTCGACGGTCCAGTCGAGGCCGCAGAGCCATTTCGCGAGGCCGATGTTCGTCGCCGCCCAGGCCCGCGCGAGCGCATACCGACCGCGGAACGGCAGCCAGCCGAGCAGCACGATCACGAGCCCGAAGGCGAGCGAGTCCGCGAACAGGATCGTCGTGTAGGCGAGCGAGCAGATCCACTGCAGCGGCGGGAACCTGCGCCACGTGGGGATGTGTGCAGCCATCCTTGGAAGCGCTTCAGCCGGGCAGGCGCGAGAGGTTCGCGATGTGCAGGAAGAGCTTCGACAGCGCCTGCAGCAGTGCGAGCCGGTTCGCGCGCACGCGCGGGTCTTCCGCCATCACGAGCACCTGGTCGAAGAAGGCGTCGACCGAAGGCCGAAGCCCCGCGAGGCGCGTGAGCGCCTCGTCGTAGCGCGCCGCGGTCACCTGCCGCTCGACGTCCTGGCGAAGCGACTCGACGTCGGCCGCGAGCTGGCGCTCGGTCGCCTCGGTCAGGAGGCCGGGATCGACACGCGGGCTCGGCTGTTCGCCGGCCTTGCGGAGGATGTTGGCGATGCGCTTGTTCGCCGCCGTGAGGCTCGCCGCCTCGGGCAGCCGCAGGAAGCCCGCGAGGGCGGACAATCGCCGGTCGAAGTCGAGCGGCGAGGCCGGGCGGGTGTCGAGCACGGCGTCGAACATCTCGGCGCTGATGCCGCGGCCGGACTCGAGGTACCAGGCGCGCAGGCGCTCCATCATGTAGCCGTAGATGTCCTCGACGAGGCCGTCCGCCGGCGCCTTGCCGCCGAGTCGCAGCACGTCCGCCGTGACGGATTCGAGGGCGCTGCGGATCAGCTCGCGCAGGTCGAGCGCGACCCCCGTCTCGATCAGGATCCGCAGCACCCCCAGCGCGGCACGGCGGAGCCCGAACGGGTCCTTGGTGCCCGTCGGCTTCTGGCCGATCGTGAAGATGCCGACGAGGGTGTCGAGCTTGTCCGCGATCGCGAGCGAGAGGCCGGCGCCGGTCGCGGGCAGGTCGTCGCCCGCGAACCGCGGCAGGTACTGCTCGAAAATCGCGTCCGCGACCTCGGCGGGCTCGCCGTCGTGGGTCGCGTAGTAGCGGCCCATGAGGCCCTGCAGCTCCGGGAACTCCCCGACCATGGCGGTCAGGAGGTCGCACTTGGCGAGCGCCGCCGCGCGCTGGGCGGCGGCTGCGTCCTGGCCCGCGATGAGCGCGATCTGGCCGGCGAGGGCCGTGACCCGCGCCGTCTTGTCGGCGAGTGAGCCGAGCTGGGCCTGGAACGTCACGGCCGCGAGCGCCGCGCGGCGGGACTCGAGCGTCGCCTTGCGGTCCTCGGCGTAGAAGAACGCCGCGTCGGCGAGCCGCGGGCGCACGACGCGCTCGTTGCCGGCGCGCACTTCCCCGGGGTCGCGGCTTTCGAGGTTCGCGACCGCGATGAAGCGGGGCAGGAGCCTGCCGTCCTTGCCGCGAACGGGGAAATACCGCTGGTGGTCCTGCAGCGTCGCGACCAGCACCTCGGGCGGCAGCTCCAGGAACCGCGGCTCGAAAGCGCCGGCGAGCGGCACTGGCCACTCGGTCAGCGCGGTCACCTCGTCGAGCACGGCGGGGTCGATGACGGCTTCCCCGCCCTCGGCCGCGGCCGCGGCGAGGGAGGCGGCACGGATGTGCTCGCGCCTCGCCTCGAAGTCCGCGCGCACGTAGCCCTTCTCCAGGGCGGCGGCGTAGCCGCCGGGCGTCCGGAGCGCGATGGGCTTCTTCGCGTGGAATCGATGGCCGCGCGTCATGCGGCCCGCGCGGATGCCGAGGACCTCGGCCTCGACGACGGCATCGCCGTGCAGCATCACGACCCAGTGCACGGGGCGGACGAACTGGGCGTTGCCCTCGCCCCAGCGCATGCGCCGCGCGATCGGCAGCGCATCGAGCGACGCCTGCACGATGCCGGGCAGGAGCTTGACGGCCGGCTCGCCGGGACGCGTCCGGCGGCAGAACAGGAACTCGCCCTTCGCCTCGCTGACGCGGGTGAGCTCCTCGAGCTTCACGCCGCAGGATTCCGCGAAGGCGGTCGCCGCGCGCGTCGGCTTGCCGGCGGCGTCGAAGGCGGCGGAGACGGGCGGGCCCTTGCGCTCGATCTGCTGCTCGGGCTGGCGATCGGCGAGCTTCGCGACCCGCACCGCGAGGCGGCGCGGGGTGTACCAGGCCTGCACGGGGCCATGCTCCAGCCCCGCGGCGGCGAGCCCCGAGGCGATGCCGTCGCGGAAGGCCTCGCCGAGGGCGGCGAGGCTCTTCGGCGGCATCTCTTCGGCGCCGATTTCGACGAGGAAGTCGTGCTTGGTCATGCGGAGGAAGAGGGGACAGTCCCCTTTTCGCCAGGGCGCGAAAAGGTGACAGTCCCCGGCGTCTTCGATTGAAGCAGTGGGAACTCTTGGGCCTCGCGACTGGCGTAGTACGCCGCTGCGACGCCGCGGGCGAGGGTGCGCACGCGCAGGATGTAGCGCTGGCGCTCGGTCACGCTGATGGCCTTGCGGGCATCGAGCAGGTTGAAGACGTGCGAGGCCTTCAGCGTCTGCTCGTAGGCGGGCAGCGGGAGCGAGAGCTCGAGCAGCGCCTTGCAGTTCTTCTCGCGCTGGTCGAACTCGGCGAAGAGCGAGGCGGTGTCCGCGTGCTCGAAGTTGAACTTCGACTGCTCGACCTCGTTCTGGTGGTAGACGTCGCCATAGGTCACGGGGCCCTGCGGGCTTTCCGCCCAGAGGAGGTCGTAGACGCTCTCGACGCCCTGCAGGTACATCGCGAGCCGCTCGAGCCCGTAGGTGATCTCGCCCATCACCGGCTTGCAGTCGAGCCCGCCCGCCTGCTGGAAGTAGGTGAACTGCGTGACCTCCATGCCGTTCAGCCAGACCTCCCAGCCGAGCCCCCAGGCGCCGAGCGTCGGCGACTCCCAGTTGTCCTCGACGAGGCGCAGGTCGTGGACGAGCGGGTCGATGCCGAGCGCGGCCAGCGAGCCGAAGTAGCGCTCGATGATGTCGTCGGGAGAGGGCTTCATCACCACCTGGAACTGGTAGTAGTGCTGGAGCCGGAACGGGTTGTCGCCGTAGCGGCCGTCCGTAGGCCTCCGGCTCGGCTGCACATACGCGGCGTTCCAGGGCTCCGGACCGATCGCGCGCAGGAAGGTCGCGGTGTGGAAGGTGCCCGCACCGATTTCCATGTCGTAGGGCTGCAGCAGCACGCAGCCCTGCTGCGCCCAGTAGCGCTGTAGCGTGAGGATGAGGTCCTGGAACGTCCGGGGCGCGGCTTTTTCGCTGGCTTTAGGCATCGGCTCGCGTCGCGGCAGTGGCCGCTCAGTATAGCGAGGCGAAACGGAAGGCTAGTGGGACGACTTGAGGCGGGGCAGTTCCGCGAGCGCGGCCGCTTCGGAGAGGGGCGTCAGGCGATACGGGCCGGCACAGGTCTTGCCCTTGCCTTCGGCCGCTGACGCGGCGGTCGTGGCAGCCGCGCCCGCCGCTTCCGCCACGAGAGGCTCGACGACCAGGGTTTCCGGGAGATCCCCGATGCCGACGGTGCTCGGGAAGGACGCCCTCACGGCGACGCTGACGAGAGTCCCGAAAATGTCGGCGGCCATGTATTCCCGCCGCGGATCGACGCCCACATACCGCGTTTCGCCGGAGGCGACGGAGAGCTCGAGGTGGCAGGCGTCATGCGAGCTGCCATCCCCCGATGCCTGCAGGGCGACATCGCCCGCAGGCACCTCGGCAATCAGGAAGCCGCCATAGGCGAGCTCGCCGGCGAGGTCCTTCCGGATGCGGACGTAGACGGGACTGATGTAATTGCGATTGGCGTCGTCGTCGGAACGCAGCACCACGACGCGGCCCCTGCCTTCCGGCAGGGGTTGCAGCCTCGCGAGCACTTCCGGATAGGGGTCACCCGTGGCGGCGCAGCCTGACGTCGCCGCGGCGAGCAGCGTGTATACAGCGACCGGGGCGGCAGAGGCCTTGCCCATGGGCATGTATCCGGCTCGCCCCCATGCTACGCCCGCGGCTTCTGCGCCACCAGCCGGCGGGTTTCCTCCGGGGTCAGTTCACGCCAGCGGCCCGGGGGCAGGTCGCCGAGCCGGATGTGCATGATCCGCTCGCGTACGAGCCGCTTCACCCGCCAGCCGAGCGCCGAGCACATGCGCCGGATCTGGCGGTTGAGGCCCTGGGTCAGCACGATGCGAAACTCCGCGGGCCCGGTGCGGGTGACCCGGGCAGGCCGGGTCTTCTCGCCGCCGATGCGCACGCCCGCTGCCATCATCGCGAGGAAGCTCGGCGTGAGCGGCCGGTCGACGGTGACGCGGTACTCCTTCTCGTGGCCGTGCTCGACGCGCAGGACCTCGTTCACGACGTTCCCGTCGTTAGTGAGGAGGATGAGCCCCTCCGAGTCCTTGTCGAGGCGCCCGATCGGAAAGATCCGCTCCGGGTAGCCGACGAA
>DASSUY010000059.1:0-17326 GCA_035706525.1 Steroidobacteraceae bacterium | reverse complement strand
ATCTCGGTGCAGACCGACCCGACCACCGGCGGCGTCTCCGCGAGCCTCGCGATGCTCGGCGACGTCAACGTCGCCGAGCCGAAGGCGCTGATCGGCTTCGCCGGTCCGCGCGTCATCCAGCAGACGGTGCGCGAGACCTTGCCCGAGGGATTCCAGCGCAGCGAGTTCCTGCTCGACCACGGGGCGATCGACATGATCCTCGACCGCCGCGACCTCCGCGAACGCATCGCCTCCCTGCTCAGGATCCTGCTGCGCCGGCCCGCGGCCTCGACCTGAAAGTGCGCTTCCGGGCGGTCGCCGACTGGCTCGCCTGGCAGCAGGCCTCGCACCCCGTCGAGATCGACCCCGGCCTCGAGCGGGTGGGGGAGGCCTGGCGTCGCACGGGCCTGTCGCTGTCCGCCTGCGTCCTCACGGTCGGCGGAACCAACGGGAAGGGCTCCGTCTGCGCCTATCTCGACGCGATGCTGCGCGCGGCCGGCTACGACACGGGGCTGTTCACGTCGCCGCACCTCCTGCGCTATGCCGAGCGAATCCGGATCGGCGGGCGGGAAATCGGCGACGAGGCGCTGCTCGCGGCCTTCGACGCCATCGACGCGGCGCGCGGCGAGCTCTCGCTGACCTATTTCGAATGGAACGCCCTCGCAGCCCTCGTCGCCTTCGCGCAGGCGCGCGTCGACGTCGCCGTGCTCGAGGTCGGCATGGGCGGGCGGCTGGATGCGGTCAACATCCTCGATGCCGACGCAGCCGCAGTCGTGTCCGTCGGGCTGGACCACCGCGAGTGGCTCGGTGAAACGCTGGAGGCGATCGGCGCGGAGAAGGCGGCCATCTTCCGGCCCGGGAGGCCTGCGATCTTCGGCGGGCGCGTGCTCCCCCGGAGCGTCGGCGCGCACGCGGCGGCGATCGGGGCGAGGCTCCGCCAGATCGGCACGGACTTCGACTACGTCGAACGCGCGGACGGCTGGGACTACGTCGGCTTCGGCTCGCGCCGCCGCGAGTTGCCGCTGCCCGCGCTGCAGGGGGCGAGCCAGCTCGGCAACGCCGCGGTCGCCCTCGCGGTGCTCGAGGCGGTGGAGCCCCGCCTGCTCGTGCCCGACGAGGCCGTGCGCGCGGGCCTCGCGGGCGTGCGGCTGCCCGGCCGCTTCCACGTGCTGCCGGGCGCGCCCGAGTGGATCCTCGACGTCGCCCACAACCCGGATGCGGCGCGCTCGCTGGCGGCGAGCCTCGAGGCGCGGCCCTGCGGGGGCCGGACGATCGCGCTCTGCGGCATCCTCGCCGACAAGGACGCGGCGCCGATCGCGGCGGCGCTCGCGGACGTCGTCGATCGGTGGATTGTGGCGGGGCTCGAGGGTCCGAGGGCCCTGCCGCCTGCGGAACTGGCGTATCGACTGTCCGCGGGCGGGGCGCGCGAGGTCGTCACGGCCCCGGACATCGCCGCCGGCATCGAGCGGGCGCGCCGGGAAAGCGCGCCGGAGGACCGCATCGTCGTCTTCGGTTCGTTCCTGGCGGTCGGCCCGGCGCTACGCGCGCTCGGCGCCGCGTCCTGAACCGCAGCCGGTACAATCCCGCGGATGGAAGTCCGGGTGCGCGAGCGCCTCATCGGCGCGCTGGTGCTGGTTGCCGTCGTGGTCCTCCTGGTGCCGGCGATCCTGAAGGGCCCGGCGCCGGAGCCGGCCGCCGAGCAGCGCACGGCGCAAACCCGGCGCGTGGAGGTCCCGCTCGGCGCGACGGCGCAGGCGCCCGACGCGCAGGCGCCTGTTCCTGAGGAGCCCGTCGGGTCGGTGGAATTGCCGCCGTCGCTGGCGGAAGCCCGGACGCAGGCTCCGGCCGTGCCTGAGCCCCGCCCGGCCCCGTCGTCGGCGGCGGCCAAGCCTGCCGGGAACGCGCCACGTGAGCCCACCCCTGCGGCACCGACCGTGGCGAGGCCGCCGAAGACAGTGCCGGCGCCGACGGCTGCCGCTGGCGGCTGGGCCGTGCAGGTCGCCGCTTTCTCCACCCGATCGAAGGCCGACCAGGTGGTCGCCGACCTCCGCAAGCGCGGTTATGCCGCCTTCGTGTTCGACTACCGGGCATCCGGGAAGGTGCTGTACCGCGTGCGCGTCGGGCCCGAGCCGGACCGGGACCGCGCGGCGGCGATCGCGGCGAGGCTCGCGAAGGACGGCTACCAGCCGGTCGTCGCCCGGCATCCCTGATCGGATAGAATGCCGCACGCTTCGCGGGGGTCTCCGAACCCATGGACGGCGCCGATCATCTGTTCGCCATCATCCTGCTCGTTTCCGCCACCGTCGGCTTTTTTCGCGGCTTCGTCCGCGAGTCGATCGCGCTGGCCGCGTGGCTCGTCGGCCTTTGGGTCGCCTGGCACTATGCCTGGGTGGTCAATCCCTGGCTCGGCGGCGCGCTCGCCGAGCCTGGCGTCCGCGAATGGACCGGGCGGGCGATCGTGCTCCTGCTCGTGCTGCTCCTCGGCTCCCTGGCGGGCAGCATCGTGTCCTACTACGTGCGGCGGGCCGTGGCCGTCGCAGCCGTCGACCGGCTGCTGGGCGTCGCATTCGGCCTCTTGCGCGGAGTCGTCTTGATCGGGCTCTTTGTGCTGGTGGGCCGGGCGGTCAACCTCGACCTCGAGCCCTGGTGGGACGAGACGCGCTCGATGCCGGCGGCCTCGTCGGTCGCGAACTGGCTGGAGCGCTATGCCCAGCCCGCGGCCGTCGAGCTCTACGACAAGGCGACGGGGGAGGCCGGGTAACGGCATGTGCGGCCTGGTCGGCATCGTCGGCACCTCCCCGGTGAACCAGCGCATCTACGACGCGCTGACCGTGCTGCAGCACCGCGGGCAGGACGCCGCCGGCATCATGACCATGGACGAGCACGCGCTGTTCGTGCACAAGGACGCGGGCCTCGTCCGCGACGTGTTCCGCGAGGAGGACATGCGGCGGCTCGTCGGCAACGCCGGCATCGGCCACGTGCGTTACCCGACGGCGGGCTGCGACAGCGCCGACGAGGCCCAGCCTTTCTACGTGAACGCCCCCTTCGGCATCGGCCTCGGCCACAACGGCAACCTGACCAATGCCGAGGAGCTTTCCCGCGCGATGGTCGAGCAGGACCGCCGCCACCTCAATACGCGCTCGGACTCCGAGGTGCTGCTGAACGTCTTCGCGAGTGAGCTGCAGCGCTCGACTGCGGCGCGCCCGGCGCCCGCCGACGTGTTCCGCGCCATCGAGGGCGTGTTCCGCCGCTGCCGCGGCGGGTACGCGGTCGTGCTGCTGGTCGTGGGCCACGGCGTCGCGGGCTTCCGCGACGTGCACGGCATCCGCCCGCTCGTGCTCGGCAAGCGCAAGACTTCCCGCGGCCTCGAGTGGATGCTCGCCTCCGAGAGCGTCGCGCTCGACATGCTCGGCTTCACGCTGGAGCGGGACGTCGCCCCGGGCGAGGCGATCTACGTGGACATGCACGGCCGCCTGCACGCCCAGCAGTGCGCGCCGCCGAGCCGCCACACGCCCTGCATCTTCGAGTACGTCTACTTCGCGAGGCCGGACTCCATCATCGACAACATCTCCGTCCACAAGGCGCGGATGCGCATGGGCGAGAAGCTCGCCGAGAAGATCCAGCGCCTCCGGCCCGACCACGACATCGACGTGGTGATCCCGATCCCCGACACGAGCCGGACGAGCGCGCTGCAGCTCGCGCTCGCGCTCGGCGTGAAGTACCGCGAGGGCTTCGTCAAGAACCGCTACATCGGGCGGACGTTCATCATGCCCGGCCAGGAGATGCGGCAGAAGTCGGTGCGCGGCAAGCTGAACGCCATCGACCTCGAGTTCCGCGGCCGGAACGTGCTCCTCGTCGACGACTCGATCGTGCGCGGGACGACTTCCGCCCAGATCATCGAGCTCGCGCGCGAGGCGGGCGCCCGCAAGGTCTACTTCGCGTCGGCCGCGCCGCCGGTGCGGTTCCCGAACGTGTACGGGATCGACATGGCGGTCGCCGCGGAGCTGGTCGCGAACGGCCGGAGCGAAGACGACGTCGCGGCCGCGATCGGCGCCGACTGGCTCGTCTACCAGGACCTCGAGGACCTGGTCGCGGCCTGCCGGCACGACGACGCGCGGATCACGGCCTTCGACACCTCCTGCTTCTCGGGCGAGTACGTGACCGGCGACGTCACGCGCGAATTCCTCGCGCGCATCGAGCACGAGCGTTCGGACGGCGTGCGCGCGCAGCGGCTGCTGGATTTGCCGGGCGGACGCACGGCGCGCGCCATCTAGCATTGAAGGGGCGGGTCCCCTTCGACGACGCGCACGCGGACCCGCGCCGCGCCCTCCTCGTGGAACTGTTCCGCGCCGCGCTGGCCGCGGTCGACGGTCGCCGCCGCGTGCGGGCGGCGCTCGCGGGCGGACGCCCCGGCGGAAGGGCCAGCGTGTTCGCGGCCGGCAAGGCGGCCGCGGCCATGACGCTGGGCGCGGCGGATGCGCTCGGCGACCGGATCGCGCGCGCGCTCGTCGTCGGCCCCGAGGGCTCCATCCCGGCGGAGCTTCGCGCATTGCGCGGCGTCGACTGCCGGGAAGCGGGCCACCCGCGCCCGGACGAACGCAGCCTCGAGGCGGGCCGCGCGCTCGTGGGGTTCGCCGAGGCCGCGCGCAGCGACGGCCGGGTGCTCCTGCTCGTCTCCGGGGGAGCATCCGCGCTCGTCGAATTGCCCGCGCCGGGTGTCGGACTCGCGCGGCTGGCCGGCCTTTACGACCGCTCGCTGGCGGAACGGATGGACATCGAGTCGCTGAACCGCGAGCGCGCCGCGCTGTCGCGCATCAAGGGCGGGCGGCTCCGCGAGCTGTTCGAGGGCTGCGAGCTGGAAGCCCTGCTGCTCTCCGACGTCCCGAGGGACGATCCCGCGGTGCTCGGGTCCGGGATCGCCGACGGGCCTGGCATCGCGCGCCGCCTCGTCGGGTCGCTCGACGACGCGCTGGATGCGGTGCTGCGCGCAGCGGCCTCCCAGGGCCTCGTCGCGGCCCGCGGCCAGGGCCGGCTCTCGGGCGACGCCCGTGCGGCGGCGCGCCGGATCTGCCACGAGCTCGCCATCGGCCGTGCGGATCTCCTGGCGTTCGGCGGCGAGACGACAGTCGAACTGCCGCCGCGACCGGGGCGCGGCGGGCGCTGCCAGCACCTGGCCGCGGCCGCGTCCCAGGCGATCGCAGGCCACCCCGACTACCTCGTCCTCGCCGCAGGCACCGACGGCCGCGACGGAGCGAGCGAGGATGCGGGCGCGATCGTCGACGGCGGCACGGCCGACCGCGCGGCCGACGCCGGCATCGATCCGGAGGCCGCGCTCGCGGCCGGCGACAGCGGGGCGCTGCTCGAGGCGACGGGCGACCTGCTCCACACGGGGCCGACCGGCACCAACGTCGGGGACATCGTCCTGGCGCTCCGCCGGCCACCGGAGGAAATGTCGCCACGGTAGAATGGCCGCATGTCCGCGCGGGTTCTGATCATCGACGACCAGAACGACTTCAGGCGCCTGCTGGCACGCCACATCCACACCGGCTTCGAGTCGCCGTCCGTCGCGGAGTACGAGCCGGCCGTCCGCGGGCGGTTGCCCCCGGATTTCTCGGGGAGCGCCTACGACGCGGTGCTGCTCGGCGACATGCCCGGCAGCGAGTTCGGCATCGACTGGCTGCGCGACCTGAGCCGCCGCAACGGATTCCCGCCGATCATCTACTTCGTGGCGAAGCCCGCCCCCGACATCGAGGAGGCGGCGATCCACGCGGGCGCCCACGCCTGCCTGTCGCGCCGCAAGGTGGACCACGAGGCGCTGATCGCGGCGCTGCGCTCGGCGCTCGCACGCCGGGGGCAGTTCGCCCGTCCCGCCGCGCAGGCGGAGGAGACCTCGCTCGCGACGCGCTTCGGCGAGGCGAAGATCCGCGGCTTCCGCTACGTCAGTCAGCTCGCCGAGAGCCCGGTGTCGAGCGTCTACCTCGCCGAGAGCGAGAAGACGGGCTCGAAGGTCGCGCTCAAGGTCCTGCACCAGCCGCCGGACGAGGGCGCGGGCGTCAGGAACTTCGACCGCTTCCTGCGCGAGTACCAGATCGCGGCCTCGATCGACCACCCGCACGTCGCGCGCGTGCACGACTTCGGCGTGGCCGACGACCACGCGTTCATCGCGATGGAATACTTCCCGCTCGGAGACCTGCGCGGCCGCATCAAGCAGGGCATCGAGCCGGCGCGCGCGGTCACCTACCTTCGCCAGATGGCCGAGGCGCTCAAGGTCCTGCACGACGCCGGAGTCCTGCACCGGGACCTCAAGCCCGGGAACGTGATGCTGCGCGAGGACGAGACCCTCGCGCTGATCGACTACGGCCTCGCCAAGCACTTCGAGCTTGACGCCTCGTTGACCTCGAGCGGCGAGATCTTCGGCACCCCGTACTACATGAGCCCCGAGCAGGGCCACGGCCGCGACACCGATGCGCGCAGCGACATCTACAGCATCGGCATCATCTTCTACGAGATGCTGATGCGCCGGAAGCCGTACGTCGCCGGCACGCCGATGCAGGTGATCTACAAGCACGCGCACGCGCCGCTGCCGGAGCTCAAGGCGGAGCTCAAGCGCTACGAGGAAGTCCTCTACAACTGCATCGCCAAGGACCCGAAGCGGCGCTTCTCGAGCGCGGACCGGCTGCTCGACGCGGCCCGGGAACTCGAGCGCGACGAGCTCGAGCGCTGATCAGGCGGGGCAGGGCAGGAGCTGCCAGCCGTCCCCGTCCCAGCGCACGACGTCCGCCGCGTCGTGCCAGGCGCCGAGCACGACGCGCGTGCGGTCGGCGCTTTCCGCCTCTCCGCGGTGTACGCCCGGCCGGTGCGTGTGTCCGTGGATCATGAGGGTGGCGCCCGATTCGCGGAACACCGCATCGACCGCATCGGGGTTGACGTCGGTGATGTAGCCCGCGGCGTTCGCGAGGTGCTCGCGGCTGCCCGCCCGCGCCTCGAGCGCGAGCCGCCGGCGGTCGTCCAGCGGCAGCCGGGCGAAGGCCGCGCGCAGCCTCGGGTCGCGCACCAGCGCGCGCAGTTTCTGGTACGCGCGATCGTCCACGCAGAAGCCGTCGCCGTGGCTCAGTAGCAGCCGCGTCCCCTCGAACTCGAGCACCGCGGGATCCTCGAGCAGGATCGCGCCGGCCTCCCTGCAGAAGCGTTCCCCGAGCATGAAGTCGCGGTTGCCGCGCATGACGTACACGAGCGTCCCGGAATCCGCGACGCCCGCGATCGCCGAGATCGCCTCGCGGTGCGCGGGCTCCGGGTCGTCGTCGCCGAGCCAGGCCTCGAACAGGTCGCCGAGCAGGAACAGCGCGCGCGCGCCCCGCACGGGACCGGCGAGGAAGCGCCGGAAGCGCTCGGCGATCCGCGGCGTCGAAGGATCGAGGTGCAGGTCCGAAGCGAACCAGGCGGTCACTGCGCCGGGTCCGCCGGCCCGGCCCCGGGCGGTTCCGGCGCGACGGGCGGCTGCGAAAGCGGGTCCTCCAGGACGTAGGCGCGTCGCACGACCGGGCGGTCCACCGGGACGTCGCTGCCGAAGGAAGGGACGGTCTCGGTGCGCAGGTAGCCGATCTTGTCCACGACGTCCATGCCCTCGACGACCCGCCCGAAGACCGCGTAGCCCCAGCGGCTCGGCAGCGGGTCGAGCGCCGGGTTGTCGACGAGGTTGATGTAGAACTGCGAGGAGCCCGAATGCGGCGAATCCTCGCGCGCGAGGCCGAGCGTGCCGCGCCGATTCGACAGGCCGTTGCCGCTCTCGTTCGGGATCGGCCCGCGCGCCGGGCGTTCGGCCAGGCGCTCGTCGTAGCCGCCGCCCTGCACGACGAAGTTCGCGATCACCCGGTGGAACACCGTGCCGTCATAGGCGCCGTCCCGCACGTAGCGCAGGAAATTCTCCGCGGTGAGCGGAGCGCGCACCGTGTCGACCTCGACGACGAAATTGCCGGCCGAGGTTTCGAAGCGCACGCGGGGCGCGAGCGTCGCCGGCGCGGCGGGCGCCTCCTGCGCCGCCGCGGGCAGCGAAGCCGAAAGGGCGAGCACGAGGGCGGCGAAGCGGGTCATGGCGGTCTCCTTCGCGCGATCTTAGCGCAGCCCGCGCGTGAGGCGGCACGGCCGATCCCTTAGACTGGCACGATGGAACCGGGAGTCGTCACGCGTTTCGCGCCGAGCCCCACGGGCGCATTGCACCCGGGCAATGCGCGCACCGCACTGTTCTCGTACCTGCTGGCGCGGGCGAGCGGGGGCCGGTTTATCCTGCGCATCGAGGACACCGACCGCGAGCGTGACGGCGAGGCATTCGTCGCGCCCTTGCTGGACGACCTGGCCTGGCTCGGCATCGCGCACGACGCGGGCCCCGGGCGGGAGGACGGGCGCGGCCCGTACCGGCAGTCCGAGCGCGGCGAGATCTACGCGGCGTACTTCGACCGCCTCGAGGCCGAAGGAAAGGCCTATCCCTGCTTCTGCACGCCGGCGGAGCTCGAGGCCGCGCGCAGGACCCAGGCGGCGGCCGGGCAGCCCCCGCGCTATCCGGGCACCTGCCGCGGGCTCGACGCCACCGCCCGGGCCGCGCGGCGGAAGGAACGCGGCGAGCCCGCGCTCCGCTTCGCAGTGCCCATGGGCGCCGTCGTCCGCTTCGAAGACCGCGTCAGGGGCCCGCAGTCGGTGGAGGCCGCGTCCATCGGCGACTTCGTCGTGCGTCGTGCGGACGGCAGTCCGGTGTTCTTCTTCTGCAACGCGGTGGACGATGCGCTGATGGGCGTGACGGACGTCCTGCGCGGTGACGACCACCTGAGCAATGCGCCCCGCCAGTTGCTGCTGCTCGAGGCGCTCGGCCTGCGCGCGCCCGCCTACGGGCACCTGCCGCTCCTGCTCGATGCGGGCGGCGCGCCCCAGTCGAAGCGGCGCGGCAGCGTGACCGTCGCGGAACTGCGCCGGCGCGGCTACCTGCCCGCGGCGCTCGCGAACTACCTGCTGCGCCTCGGCCACCATGGCGCGCCGGACGCCTGGGTGGAGCCCGGCGAGATGCCCGCGCATTTCCATGCGGACAAGCTCGGGCGGGCGCCCGCACACTTCGATCCCGTGCAGCTCGACCACTGGCAGCGCGAAGCGGTCCGGCGGCTCGACACCGACGGCGTGGTCCGGTGGCTGGCCGCCGAGTTCCCGCCCGATTGCCCGCCGTCGCGGCGTGCGGCGCTGGCAGGGCTCCTGAAGGGCAACGTCGTCCTCCCGGCGGACGCGCGCGAGTGGCTCGCCGTCCTCGGCGGGCCCTTGCCGGAGCTCGAGTCCGGCGCCGCCGACGCGATCCGCGAGGCGGGCCCCGAATTCTTCGCGGCGGCACTCGCGAGCTACCAGGAGGCCGGTGCGGACTTCGCGGCCTTCGCGGAACGCCTGAAGTCCCGTACCGGGCGCAAGGGCCGGAAGCTCTTCATGCCGCTCCGGTTCGCGCTGACCGGCCGCCACGACGGGCCCGAGCTCGCGGCGCTCGTCGCCGCGATGCCGGAGTCCCTCGTGCGGGACCGCCTCGCCGGGGCCTCGCGACTGGGATCGCATTGAGATGGCGCTGCGCATCCACAACTCGCTGACGGGGCGCAAGGAGGCGTTCGAGCCGCTCGAGCCCGGGCACGTGCGCATGTACGTCTGCGGCATCACGGTCTACGACCACGTGCACGTCGGCCACGCGCGCTCGCAGCTGGCCTTCGACGTCGCGCGCCGCTGGCTGGCGGCGTCCGGCTACCGCGTCACCTACGTGCGGAACATCACCGACATCGACGACAAGATCATCGCGCGCGCCCGCGAGCGCGGCGAGCCGTTCGAGGCGCTGACCTCGCGCTACATCGCGGCCATGGACGAGGACTTCGCGGCGCTCGGCCTCGGGACGCCCGACCACGAGCCGCGCGCGACGGAGTTCATCGCCGAGATCGTCGCGATGATCGCCCGGCTGGTCGAAGGCGGCTACGCCTACGTCGGGGCGAACGGCGACGTGTACTACGCGGTCGCGAAATTCACGGCGTACGGGCGGCTCTCCGGCAAGAAGCTCGAGGACCTCCGGGCGGGCGCGCGGGTCGAGGTGGACGAGGCCAAGCGCGACCCGCTCGACTTCGTGCTCTGGAAGCGCGCGAAACCCGGCGAACCGGCCTGGGACTCGCCCTGGGGCATGGGGCGGCCCGGCTGGCACATCGAGTGCTCGGCGATGGCCGTCGCGCTGCTCGGCCCCGAATTCGACATCCACGGCGGGGGCATGGACCTCAAGTTCCCGCACCACGAGAACGAGATCGCCCAGAGCTGCGCCGCCTGCGGCGCGCCGTTCGCGCGGCTCTGGATGCACAACGGCTTCGTGCGCGTGGACGACGAGAAGATGTCGAAGTCGCTCGGCAACTTCTTCACCGTGCGGGACGTCCTGCCGCGCCTCCGGCCGGAGGTGCTGCGCGCCTTCCTGCTGGCCTCGCACTACCGCGCGCCGGTCAACTACACCGACGAGAACCTGCGGCAGGCGGACGCCTCGCTCCAGCGCCTCTACCTCGCGCTGCGGGAGGTGGAGCCGGCGCCGGACTTCGAGCCCGGGACGGCCTCGCGTGAATTCGCGGCCGCGATGGACGACGATTTCAACACGCCCGGCGCGATCGCGGCGCTGCAGTCGGCGGCCCGGGCGCTCAACGTCGCGAAGTCGGAGGGCGACCGCGCGAAGGCGCGTGCGCTCGCGGCGGAGATGCGCGCGCTCGGCGCCCACCTCGGCCTGCTCGGGCGCTCGCCCGAGGAATGGCTGGCCGCGCGGTCGGCGCTTTCGGCTGGAGATGGGGAGGCCTCCGAAGGGCCTGATGCCGCGGCCATCGAGTCCCGGATCGCTGCGCGGCTGGAGGCGCGGCGGCGGAAGGATTTCGCGGAGGCGGACCGCATTCGCGACGAACTCGCCGCGGCGGGCGTCGTGCTGGAGGACGGACCGGGCGGGACGAGCTGGCGGAGGAAGTAAAAGGTGAGCGTCCCCTTTTATTTCCTCCGTTCCGCCGACACCAGCGTGTTCTTCATCAGCGCGGCGATGGTCATCGGGCCGACGCCGCCGGGCACCGGCGTGATCCAGCCCGCGCGCTTCGCCGCCTCGTCGTAGTCGACGTCCCCCACCAGCTTGCCGTCGGGCAGGCGGTTGATGCCGACGTCCAGCACGATCGCGCCGGGACGGATCCAGCGGCCGGGCACGAAGCGCGGCTTGCCGATCGCGGCGACCAGGATCTCGGCTTCGCCCATGTGACGCTCGAGGTCGCGGGTCTGGCTGTGGCAGACCGTGACCGTCGCGCCCTTCATCAGCAGCTCGAGGGCCATGGGCCGGCCGACGATGTTGCTGCGACCGACGATCACGGCATTCCTCCCGCGCGCCTCCAGGCCTTCGCGCTCCAGCATCAGGATCATGCCGTAGGGCGTGCAGGGCCGGAGCGTGGGCGTGCCCTGCGCGAGGCGCCCGACGTTGTACGCGTGGAAGCCGTCGACGTCTTTCGACGGGTCGATGCGCTCGAGCACCGCCGTCGAGCCGATGTGCGAGGGCAGCGGCAGCTGCACCAGGATGCCGTCTATCGCGGGATCGGCGTTCAGCCGGTCGATGAGCGCGAGCAGCTCCGCTTCCGGAGTGGACGCCGGCAGGTCGTGGGCGACCGAGAGGATGCCGGTCTCCTCGCAGGCGCGCCGCTTGTTGCGCACGTAGACCGCGGAAGCCGGGTCCTCGCCGACCATGACGACGGCGAGCCCGGGCCGCCGCAGCCCCTTCGCCGCGCGCGCGTCCGTGCCCGCGCGCACTTCCTGCCTGAACTCCGCCGCGATCCGCTTTCCGTCGATGATCCTTGCGCTCATATGCCTGCTGCCTTGTTGAAATCGCCCATCGCACCGACGAGGACCGCGACTGCTTCGCGTTCCGCTGCCGTCAGGTGCGGGTTCCAGACGTCGATGATCAGCACGACGCGCGTGCTGGAACCCCGGTTCCACGCCTCGTGCTCGTAGGTATCGTCGAAGGCCATGGCCTCGCCCTCGCGCCATTCCCGCTGCTCGCCGCCGACGGTGATGGCGCAGCCCTCGGGCACGACCAGCGGCAGGTGGCAGACCACACGCGTGTTCGTGACGCCGCGGTGGGGGAGGATGTGCGAGCCGGGTGTCAGCACCGAGAACATGACTTCCGGGGCGTTCCCGCGAATGCGCACGAGCGGCAGAACCTCGAGTGCAGCCGACGTGCGCGGGCAGAGCGCGTGGTTCGCATCCCGTCGTTGGCCGTGGCGCCAGAAATAGAATCCCCGCCAGGAAGGCGCGCCGTCCGCTCCAGCGAGTCCGAGCCGCTCCGCCGCATCCCCGCCGAACACGCGCTCGCTTTTCTCGTCCCGTGGCAGGAGGGCTGCGAGCTCCTCTCGGATTGCCGGGGTCTCGCGCTCCAGGACCGGAAGCCACGGGAAGAGCTCGCGCGCGTACCAGGGCGTCGCCGGGAGGCCCGGAAAGTACAGCAGGGAAGGCCGCTGGCGCGGGTCTTCGAACTGCGCGCGGCGCTCGCCCGTCTGGATCCTGAGGCAAGCCTCGAATCGCTGGAAGGCCTCGCGGCCATACCGGTCGTAAACGGGCTCGAGCGCGGCGGCGAACACACGTCGCCGCCCGGCCTTCACGTAGCGCATCGCGTAGGTCACCTGCGGAAGCAGCGCAGGCTCGGTCGTTGATGAATCCAGCCAGCGACCCTGGCGCTGCGCCTCGATAATGGCGCCGTAGTAGGCGAGGAGGGCGTGGCCGTGATCCTGGCGCGCCTCGAAGGCCCGTGCCGCCTCGAGGCGTGCCTCGGGCGCAGGGGCACCCCGGTTGCCTTCGACCGCATCCCCCATCCCGATCTCTCCGTCATCCCGCGGACGCGGCCGCACGGCCATTATAGGCTGAGGACGGGCAGGGGCTTTGCCGCGGGCGCCGCGCCAAAGAAAAGCCCCCTTTCGGGGGCTTCTCTTGGCCTTCGTGGCACGCGGGCCGTCAATTGCGGAACTGCGCCCGCACGTACCAGAACTGGCCGGCGATCGGGTAGATCGTCCCGTCGAGGCTGTTGAGGTCGCACGAGAAGCAGATCGGCGGGTCCTCGTCCGTGAGGTTCTGCACGCCGAGTGCGAAGCTCCAGCCGCCGCCGAAGAGGTCCGACGGCGACCAGCCGAACTGCAGGTCGGTGTAGAGCTGGCTGTCCAGCTTGTTCGTCCCGCCCGCAGGATCCGAGCAGAAGTCGGTCAGGCCGAAGTCCGCCACGAGGCCGACGCACTGTTCGGTCAGCGCGCTCAAGTAGCGCAGGGACAGCAGCGCCGAGAAGTCGCCGAGCTCCCAGAAGGTGTTCAGCGTCGCCTTCTCTTCGACGAAGCCGCGGGTCGGCGAGCCGAGCTCCTGGCCCGCCCGCGCGACGCGGTTGAAGCCGCCGTTGGTCAGGTCCGGGAACAGCTCGTCGTAGTCCATGAGGAACGAAGCCATGAGCTGGAAGCGGAAGGACCCGGCCGACGTGTCCGCAAGCGAGAGGTCCAGGTTCACGTCGAACCCGTTCGTCTCGATGCCGCCGATGTTCTGCAGCTGCCCCTCGATGCTCGTGATCGTGCCGCTCGGCAGGCGGTTCACCTGGCCGCAGAACTGCGCATCGAGCGTTTCGATGCAGGCGTCGAGCAGGTCCTGGCCGTCCGGGGCCTGGATTGCGTTGTCGATCGTGATGTCGTAGTAGTTCGCCTCGACCAGCAGCCGCTCGAGCGCCCCCGAGAGCGGGATGTCCCAGGTGAAGCCCGCGGTGAAGGTCTCCGAGGTCTCCGGCTCCAGGTTGCGATTGCCTCCGGTGTCGACCGAGATCTGCGGGTTGATCTGCACGTAGTCATCGGGCACGCCGAGCGCCGCGCAATTGGCCGGCGGCGTCGGGTTGACCGCCGTGTTGCACTGGTCGGTGATCGACGAGTCGAAGCGCGCTCCCTGGTTGAACAACTCGCCGATGTTCGGCGCGCGGAAGCCCTCCGCGTAGCTCGCCCGGATCATCAGGTTCGCGGTCGGTCCCCAGTTGAGCGAAAACTTCGTGCCGGTCTCGCTATCGAAGAGATCCGAGTCGGAAAAGCGCGCCGCCGCGCTGAACGACAGCGAGTCGAAGCCGGGCTGGTCCTTCAGGATCGGCACGACGAACTCGCCGTAGAACTCGTCCACATCGTATCCGCCGGCCGTCGGACTCGTCGGCACGTCCGCGGTCTCGCCGGCGACCAGCACCGGGTCAGGAATGTAGCTGCCGTCCTCCTCGCGGTGCTCGTAGCCCACCGCGAACCCGACCGGGCCGGCCGGCAGGTCGAACAGGTCGCCCGACAGGTTGGCGGTCACGTCGACGAGCTTCTGGCTGCTGGTGTCGACGCCCGTGTAGGTGACGTAGTCGAGCATCTCCTGCGTCATCGAGCCCTCGCCGACGATGTTGAGCGGGACGCAGCCGGCCGTCGCCGCGCACACCGCAGGGTCGCCGAGGGCGATGTTGATGAGGCGCGCATTGAACTGGTTGAGCTTGGTCTGGCGCGCGTTGTTCTCGGCCCGCACGCCGGTCACGTCCCAGTACATCGTGCGGCTGCCCGCCTCGAATTCGCCCTCGAACCCGCCGGACAGGTACCAGGTATCGACGTCCTGGTTGAAGATGCGGGGGCCCGCCTCGGTCGGCCGGCGCCCGATCGTGTCCACGTAGCCCGGGGTCGTCGGATCGACGGTCGGATCGGTGCTGCCGAACAGGTCGATGCCGAAGGGGTTGTACGGATGGTTGGCCGGCCACAGGAAGTTCGCCATGTAGAACGTCGAGCCGCCGCCCGCGCCGAAGAACAGCGGCACCGGGGCCGCGCGGCCCTGCGACTTGCGGTTGTTGAAGCTCGCGAGGGCCTGGAAACGCACGTTGTCGGTGATGTCGTACTCGCCCTTCGCGAACAGGTTGAATCGCTCGTTCGGCGTGACGAGGTGGTTGTACGGCTGGTAGTTGAAGCGGTCCGCGAGCGCGAAATCGTGGAAATCGTCGGCGCCTTCGTTGCCGAGCACGTACGACGGACTGTCCGCCGTGTCCGGCGCAAGGCTGACGAAGTCGCCAAGCACCGGGTCGAAGAAGATGAAACGCCCGGCCGGCGAGCCTGAGCTCACGCCGAACGGGAAGCCCGGAATCGGGAACTCCGAGGTCGGGCGGTCGGCCGTGTTGACGGACTTCTGGTTCGTGTAGCTGATGTCCAGCAGGCCGCGGCTGCGTTCGCCGCTCGCGCCCATGCGCATGTCGAACTCGGACGTCTGGCCGTCGCCCTCACCGTACTGCCCGGTGTAACCGGAGATCTTGAAAGTGTCGTAGTCGTCGGCCGTGATGATGTTCAGCACGCCGCCGATCGCGTCCGAGCCGTAGATCGCGGAGGCGCCGTCCTGGAGGATCTCGATGGACTTGATGGCGTTCGCCGGGATCGAGTTCAGGTCCACCGCGCCCGAAACGCCGGAGCCCGAGGAGCCCTTCACCCAGCGCCGGCCGTCGACGAGGACGAGCACGCGCTTCGAGGCAAGGTAGCGCAGGTCCATTTCCGCGGCACCGGCGCCGATGCCGCCGCCGTCTGGCGGATAGCCGAGGTTGCCGGACGAGTTGTTAGTGCGATTGATCGCGGAGCCCGCGATGGGGAGCTTCTGCACGAAGTCCGCGATGGACGTCGCGCCGCTCGCCGCGTAATCGTCTGCGCCCACCGACAGCACCGGCAAGCGCTCCTCGAGCGGGTTCTGCCGGATGCGGGAACCGGTGATCACGACTTCCTCGAGGGCCTGCTGCTCCTGGGCGACGCTGGCCGTGGAGGCGAGTGCCGCCGAGAGACCTGCGGCGCTGCCGATCGCGATGCGGATGGCCTGCGCCAGGGACAAGGTGTTCTTCACGACTGGACTCCCCATGCTTTTGCGTAAATGCGACAACCGCATTCCGATTGCGGTCGATGAAATCTACACCTATCAAATGTCGCATGGCTACTGTGGTGCGAAAAATACAGTCGGCGGCTTGGCCTCCGGGCGGGCCCCTGAGGCAGCGCCCTGAAATTGACCCTGTCCGGCGGCCTCCGTACGATGCCGCGGCCGGGGCATGGCGCAGTCTGGTAGCGCATCTGCTTTGGGAGCAGAGGGTCGGGGGTTCAAATCCCTCTGCCCCGACCAAATACGCCGGGCAGTGACCTGCAGGCGTCGGCCGACAGGCGTTCGCAATCGCCACTGATGGGTCCTCCCGCGGGGCTCCGCAATGCTTCGGAGAAGCAATTTGGAGCACGCCCATGAGATCCATCGCCACCCTCGTCGCCGCAGGTACCCTGCTGTTCGCGGCCGCCGCCCAGGCCGACGACGCCAGCTTCTACACGAAGGCGGCCCAGGGCGGGATGGCCGAAGTCATGGCGGGGAAACTCGCCGCGACCAAGGCCGTGAACGGCGCGGTGCGCGACTTCGGCGCCATGATGGTCAAGGACCACACGGCTGCGAACAAGAAGCTCGCGGACATCGCCAAGGCGAAGGGCGTGACGCTGCCGCAGACGGCCGGCGAGGAGCACCTCGCCCGGTACAAGTCGCTCCAGTCGGAGCAGGGTACGCGGTTCGACGCCGCGTACATGGCCCACCAGGTCAAGGCTCACGAGGAAACGGTCGAGCTCCTCAAGTCCGAGATCGCTTCAGGCCAGGACACGGAAGCCAGGGCCTTCGCGCAGGAAATCCTGCCGACCGTCGAGGCGCACCTGCGCGAGGCGCGGCGCCTGACCGGCAAGCCGGCATCCGAACCCGCAGCCGATTGAGGTCGGCCCTGCAGGCGGGGACCGCCTGTACTACACTCGGGCGCGCTTGGCCCGCGCGCCCGTAGCTCAGCTGGATAGAGCAGCGGATTTCTAATCCGCCGGTCGGGGGTTCGAGTCCCTCCGGGCGCACCAGACCACGCGCCCGTCGGCGCCTTCCTATATAATTTTCGCGGACCACGATGGCGGGCGTAGCTCAGCTGGTAGAGCCCCGGATTGTGATTCCGGCCGTCGCGGGTTCGAATCCCGTCGCTCGCCCCAACAATTTGATCCGGGCCATTAGCTCAATTGGTAGAGCTGCGGACTCTTAATCCGTAGGTTGTAGGTTCGAGTCCTACATGGCCCACCACTTTTCCCGCCCCATGGACAAACCACGTCGCGAGATTCCCGAGCCCACCTACCACTGGCCCGGCGGCCCGTCGCCCGAGGACGACCCGACGCCGGCGGAAGCCGCGCTCGCGGCGCTGAAGGCGGGTGCGATCCTGGCCGCCGCCGTGACAATCGTCTTTTTCTACCTCGCGACCTATTCCGCCACCCGCGTGCCGGCGCCC
>DASSUY010000058.1:0-7996 GCA_035706525.1 Steroidobacteraceae bacterium | reverse complement strand
GTCCCGGGGACGCGCCCGACTTCAGTTACCTGAAGCTTTCGCCCGCCGGCAAGGTCGCGCGGCCGGACGCCGCCGCGCCGGCCTCGCAGATCCGCGAGCTGTCGGAAGGCCTCGTGCGCGTGCTGGACGACAAGCATCGCGCCGTCGGCCCCTGGAACCCGCACCTCGAGGTCGCGGACCTGCAGGTGGCGCTGCGCCACATGATGCTGACGCGCGTCTTCGACGACCGCATGCAGCGCATCCAGCGCTCCGGAAAGATCTCGTTCTACATGCGCTCCTACGGCGAGGAGGCGGTCTCCGTGGCGATGGCGATGGCGCTGCGCCCCACGGACATGCTGTTCCCCTCGTACCGCAACCAGGGCCTCTACGTCGTCCGCGGCCGGCCGATCCTCGACCTCATGTGCCAGCTCCTGTCGAACACGCGGGACATGTGCAAGGGCCGCCAGCTGCCGGTCATGTACCACTGGCGCGACGGCAACATCTTCTCGATCTCAGGGAACCTCGCGACGCAGTTCCCGCAGGCGGTCGGCTGGGCGATGGCGGCGGCGATCAAGGGCAGCGACGACGTCGCGGTGAGCTGGATCGGCGAGGGCTCGAGCGCCGAGGCCGACTTCCACCACGCGCTGCTCTTCGCCTCCGTCTACAAGGCGCCGGCCATCCTCTGCGTCGTCAACAACCAGTGGGCCATCTCGACCTTCCAGGGCACGGCCGGCGGCGAGCGGCAGACGTTCGCGGCGCGCGGGCCCGGGTACGGCATCGCGGGGCTGCGCGTCGACGGCAACGACTTCCTCGCCGTGCACGCGGCCACGCAGTGGGCCGCCGAACGCGCCCGCACCGGCGCGGGCCCGACGCTGATCGAGCACGTGACCTACCGCGCCGCGGCGCACTCGACCAGCGACGACCCGGCGCGCTACCGCCCCAAGGACGACTACCAGAAGTTCCCGCTCGGCGATCCCGTCGACCGCCTGAAGAGCCACCTGATCGCGCTCGGCGAGTGGTCCGAGGAGCGCCAGTCCGCACTCACGGCCGAGCTCGAGGAGCACGTCGCCGCGTCCTGGAAGGAAGCCGTGAGCTGCGGGACGCTGACCGATCCGCCGCGCCTCGACCCGGGCCTCATGTTCGAGGACGTCTTTGCCGAGATGCCCGGGCACCTGCGCCGGCAGGAGGCCGAGATGCGCGAAGAGCTGGCGGGGAAATAGCCGCATGGCGCAGATGAACATGATCCAGGCCCTGAACTCGGCCATGGACATCAAGCTCGGCCAGGACCCGTCCGTCGTGGTGCTCGGCGAGGACGTCGGCTACTTCGGCGGCGTGTTCCGCGTCACCGACGGCCTGCAGCGCAAGTACGGCGAGAGCCGCGTGATGGACACGCCGATCGCGGAGGGCGGCATCATCGCCGCGGCCATCGGCATGGCGGTGAACGGCCTCAGGCCCGTCGCCGAGATCCAGTTCGCCGACTACATCTACCCGGGCTACGACCAGATCGTGAGCGAGCTCGCGCGCATCCGCTACCGGAGCGCCGGCGAGTTCAGCGCGCCCGTCACCGTGCGCACGCCCTGCGGCGGCGGCATCCGCGGCGGGCAGACGCACTCGCAAAGTCCCGAGGCGCTCTTTGCGCACGTCGCCGGCCTCAAGGTCGTGATGCCCTCGAACCCCTACGACGCGAAAGGCCTCCTGATCGCCGCGATCGAGTCGGACGACCCGGTGATCTACTTCGAGCCGAAGCGCATCTACAACGGGCCGTTCGACGGCGACCCGCACAAGCCGGCCGTGCCCTGGAGCACGCACCCGAAGGGCGAGGTGCCGGAAGGCCACTTCACCGTTCCTATCGGAAAATCGGAGGTCGTCCGACCCGGCAACGACTTGACCATCGTCACCTACGGGACCATGGTGCACGTCAGCGAAGCCGCGGCCCGCGGCCTCGGCCTGGACGCGGAGATCATCGACGTGCGAACGATGGTGCCGCTCGACTCGGACACGATCTGCGCTTCCGTCGCGCGGACCGGGCGCTGCGTCATCGTGCACGAGGCGACGCGCTTCGCCGGCTTCGGCGCCGAGCTGTCCGCGACCATCCAGGAAAACTGCTTCTGGAACCTCGAGGCGCCGGTCCTGCGCGTCGCGGGCTGGGACACGCCGTACCCGCATGCCTTCGAGTGGGAGTATTTCCCGGGACAGGCGCGCGTCGCCAAGGCGCTGAAAGCCGTGATGGAGGCTTCATGAGCCGCTACGTCTTCAAGATGCCGGACCTGGGCGAAGGCACCGTTTCCGCCGAAGTCGTCGAATGGAAGGTGAAGGTCGGCGACGCGGTCAAGGAAGACCAGGTCATCGCCGAAGTGATGACGGACAAGGCGGCGGTCGAGATCCCCTCGCCGGTCACCGGGCGCGTCGTCTCGCTGACCGGGCAGCCGGGCGACATGGTCGCGGTCGGCTCGGAACTCATCGTGTTCGACACCTCGGGCGACGCACCGGCCGCCGATGCCCCCGCGAAAGCGGAGAAGCCAGCCGCCGCCGCCGCGCCCGCTCTGGCGCCGGCCCCCGCGAAGCAGGCTGCAGCTGTAGCGGCCCCGGCAGCCGCCGGCGCCGCGCGCGTCATGGCTTCCCCGGCGACGCGCCGCAAGGCGCACGTCGCGGGCGTCGACCTCGCGACCGTCCCCGGCAGCGGCCCGGGCGGGCGCATCTCCGCCGCCGACCTCGAGTCCGTGATCGCGGGCAAGGCGGGCGGCGGCGCGAAGCCCGCGACCTTCGTGCCGAAGAAGGGCGTCGAGGAGGTCAAGGTCATCGGCGTCCGGCGGGTGATCGCCGAGCGCATGCTCGCCGCCAAGCGGAACATCCCGCACTTCGCCTACGTCGAGGAAGTCGACGTGACGGAGCTCGAGTCGCTGCGCCAGTACCTGAACGCGCGACAGCCGAAGGGCACGCCCTCCCTGACCTACCTGCCGTTCCTCGTCGCCGCGCTCGTACGCGTGCTCGAGAAGTTCCCGCAGTGCAACGCCGTCTACGACGCGGAGCGCAACGTCGTCCTCCGCCACGCCGCCGCGCACGTCGGCATCGCAACCCAGACGCCGGACGGGCTCAAGGTCCCGGTCGTCAAGCACGCCGAGGCGCGCTCGCTCGCCGACCTCGCCGCCGAGATCCGCCGCGTGTCCGAGGCCGCGCGCAGCAACAAGGCGACGCGCGACGAGCTCATGGGCTCGACCATCACGGTCACGAGCCTCGGAAAGCTCGGCGGCATCGCCTCGACCCCGGTCATCAATGCGCCCGAGGTCGCCATCATCGGCGTCAACAAGGCGGTCGAGCGCGCCGTCGTCGCCGGCGGCGCGATTGCGATCCGCCGCATCATGAACCTGTCCTCGTCGTTCGATCACCGATTCGTGGACGGCTTCGACGCCGCCGCGATGATCCAGGCTCTCAAGGAAAAGCTAGAGCACCCCGCCACCATCTTCATACAGGACTGAAAGCAATGAATGCACAAGTCATGCCCAAGACCCGCGCCTCGGAGGCCGCGGCCCGCCCTGCGTTCGGGACCGTGCTCGCGAGCCAGATGGCGGTTACGTCCTTTCAGGACGGGCGGTGGTCGGAGCACGAGTTCATGAAGTACGGGCCGATCGAGATGTCGCCCGCGATCCACGCGATCCACTACGGCAGCGCCTGCTTCGAGGGCTTCAAGGCCTACCGCTGGGCGGACGGCAGCATCAACGTGTTCCGCATGGACAAGCACATCGCGCGCATGCAGAAGAGCGCCGAGTGCCTCGTGATGCCGAAGCCGGACCCGGCGCAGCTCGCGGCCATGGTCACGGGCGTCATCGACCGCGTGCGCGGCGAGGTGCCCGAGGCCCCGGGCGCGCTGTACCTGCGGCCGACGCTGTTCGGCACCGGCGCCTCCATCGGCGGCGCCACGGCGCCCGCGAGCGAGGCCATGCTGGTCGTGCTCGCGAGCCCGGTCTGGGACTACTTCGCGAAGGGCGAGAAGCCGCTTCGCATCTACGTCGAGGAGGAGATCACCCGCACCGCGACGCTGATGGGGCAGGTGAAGGCAGCCGGCAACTACGCGGCGGCCCTGGGCCCGACGATCGCCGCGCGGCAGCAGCACCAGGCGGACCAGGTCGTGTTCTGCCCGGGCGGCTCGGTACAGGAGACCGGCGCCGCGAACTTCCTCCTGATCCGCGAGGGCAGGATCCTGACGCGCAGCCTCGACACGCAGTTCCTGCACGGCGTGACGCGCGACTCGATCCTGACGATCGCGCCGCAGCTCGGCTTCCAGGTCGAGGAGCGGAAGTTCACGGTCGAGGAGATGCTCGACTGGGTGAAGGATGGCGAGGCTGCGCTCTGCGGCACGGCCGCGGTGCTCTCGGGCGTCGGCACGCTGATCCGAAAGGGCGGGAAGGAGATCCCGGTCGGCGGCGGCGACGTCGGGCCGTACACGAAGCGGCTGCGCCAGGCGCTGGTCTCCATGCAGCGGGGCGAGATCCCGACGCCGGCGGGCTGGATCACGCGGGTCTGAGGGCGCCTCGGGCGCGCAGGGGGGCCGGGGAGTGAAGGGCCGCACGCGCGTCAATCATCCGCCGGAGGCCCCGCTTCCGGCGGACAACCGGCCGCTGGTCGCGCCGATCTACCAGTCGGTCAAGTTCGCCTTCGAGACGCTCGAGGAGACGCTGCGCTTCAACCGCGGCGAGCGCGAGGGCTGGTTCTACAGCCGCCGCCTGAACCCGACGGTGCGCCAGCTGGAGCTGCTGCTCGCGGAGCTGCAGCAGCGCGACGACTGCGTCGCGACCGGCTCCGGCGCGGCCGCGGTCTCGACCTGCCTGCTCTCGCTGCTGCGGGCTGGCGACCACATCCTCTGCTTCGCCGAGACCTACGGGCCGACGATCTCGCTGATCCGCGGCGCGCTCACGCGGCTCGGCGTGACGCACACGATGCTCTCGATCGAGGACGACGCCGGCATCGAGCGCCTGCTCGCCGAGCGCAAGCCGCGGCTCGTGTACTTCGAGTCCCCGACCAACCCGCTGACGAAGATCGCGGACATCGCGCGGATCACGCGCGCCGCACACGCGGCGGGCGCCCTGACCGTCATGGACAACACCTTCGCCGGCTTCCACAACCACGGCCAGTACGGCGTGGACGTCTTCGTGCACAGCCTGACGAAGTACGCGTCCGGGCACGGCGACGTCATGGGCGGTGCGATCATCACGCGGGCGGACCTCGCCAAGGAGATCCGCCGCGAGGGCGTGCTGCTCGGGCCGCTGCTCGACCCGCACGCGGCTTTCCTCGTGATGCGCGGGATGAAGACTTACTACCTGCGCTACGAGGCGCAGGCGGCGGCGGCGCTCAAGGTCGCGCAGTTCCTCGCCGGCCACCCGGCGGTCGCGCGCGTGCACTACCCGGGGCTCGCCGACCACCCGCGGCACGCGCTCGCGCGCTCGCAGATGCGTGAGTTCGGGTCGATCGTGAGCTTCGACCTCGTGCGCGGCGCCGAAGCGGTCCGGCCGTTCGTGGATTCGCTCGAATTCTTCGCCGTGACGCCGAGCCTCGGGTCCGTCGAGTCCCTCGTGATGCCGCCGCAGCTCCTGAAGGTGCGCAACCTCCCTGCGGACCTGCAGGCGCTGACGGGGATCGGGGAGGGGACGCTCCGGCTCTCGATCGGGATCGAGGACACCGAGGACCTGATCGAGGACCTCGAGGCCGCGCTCGACCGGGTGGTGGAGTAGGCGCAGGCCGCCCGGGCCTATTCGACGACGACTGCGGTCCCGCTCGCGGAGACCATCAGCATGCTGTTGCCCTGGCCCAGCACCTCATAGTCGAGGTCGACGCCGACCACGGCGTTCGCGCCGAGCTGGGCAGCCCGCTCCTGCATCTCCGCGAGCGCGACTTCCCGGGCCCGCTGCAGTTCCTTCTCGTAGGTCGCCGAGCGGCCGCCGACGATGTCGCGGACGCTCGCAAAAAGGTCCTTGAAGAGATTGGCGCCCATGATCGCCTCGCCGGCGATCACGCCGCAGTATCTGACGATTTTCCGGCCTTCGATGGAGGGCGTGGTCGTGACCTGCATGGCGTCAATCCTCCTCGGGGTCAGTGGCGCATGCCGATGGCGCGCATGAAGCGCGCGGACTCGGCCATGCGGTCGGTCTGCAGCACGACGTGCGCGACACCGACCGCGGGACGCTGGTCGCTCGCGTCGGCCATCACGCGTCGGGCGAGAAGTAGGCTCTCGTGTAGAAACGCGCCAGGATGGACGCAAACACGAGACCGACCACGAATACGACGACCCGCAGGCGCAGCCATTGGGCCCGGAAACCGGAGAGCTGGGCGGGGATGTCCGGGATGTAGGCGGCGCAGTAGGCGACGTTGGCGAGCACCGCCAGAAGAAAGAGGGAAAGCAGGGCATCCGACGTGATCGGCGGCATGGGGACCGGCCCGAACCAGGCGACGGCCGCGTGGATTGCAACGACGAAGGCCAGGACCCCGTTGTAGACGATGCGGCGCGGCTCCCAGTACCGGATTGCGTCCGTCAGGGCCTCGCGAAAGTTGACTACTTCAGCCGACATCCAGTCTCCGTCAACGTTGTGCGTATCGCTTCCGCTCGTACTTCCAGGTCCAGGTCTTCGCGCCGTCGAGGCTGCGAACGCGCGCGCCGCGAAGGTCGGAAGGCTCGAAGTTCGTCGCGTTCACCGCAATCGGGGAGCCAGGACCCGGCTTCCGGTAGCGATAGTGTGTGACGCAGCCGCAGCGCTTACAACGGAAGTATGTGCGGACCTTCTGCCGCCAGGCGTACCGGTCGAGCCCGCCACGGGGAGCCTCGACCCGGACCGAGGCCGGGCTGCAGTAGGCCCAGAGTGCGCCGTAGCGGCGGCAGATGGAGCAGTTGCAGCGCGTCAAGGTCGTGGGCGCCCGGCGGACGTGGACGCGGACGGCGCCGCAGTGGCAGGTCGCGGTAATCGTCATGCGGGGCTCCCACGCATCGTCGGGGTCGCCACCCGGCTAAATGACGGCTCCATAGGCTCGAAACGCCAGCAAGGCAGCGTACACGAGGGCATTGCCGGCCAGCACCGAGTAACCCGCCACGAGCTCGAGCCGACGCGGCATCCCGCCGGGATAAACGGCCTGGCCGACATAGCGCTGGATGAAGCCTCCGCTGTAGCCCGCCTGGCCGGCTCGCTGCCGCAGCCGCTGCTCGATCGGAGTGAGCGGGCAGGTCCAACCCTTCAGGTTGACCAGCGCAGACCACAGCACGGCAGGAACGTGCAGCCAGGCCCAGGCGCCATTCACGGCCACGAGGATTCCGCCGAAAACGGCGAAAGCCGCGAACAGGAAGTGGGCGACGAGCACCGAGTCGGCTCCGAAGCGGTAACCCATGGCCCGGGACCTGCGAGCCGGCGCCCCGAGCTAGGCAGGGAGTTGCGCCATGAGCGCGGGCATTTGTCGTACCTCAGGTCGTAAACCACGCAAATCGGGACCCGCACTTGCTTCCCGGTGGTGGGAACACCGGCAAACTCGCCGATGTGGTCTATTGGGGCAGTGAGTATTCGAACTCATAGAAGTGCTTTCCGTCGACGATGCTGATGCTGAACGTGCCGCTGATGCCGATGAGCGCACCGGTACCTGAACCTGGCACGACGGTGATGGACATCCGCTGTGCGCCTCCGTCCATTGTGCCCGCGTGCTGGAACACGAAGCTGCCACTGCGACCGTGAAGTGATCCGGTCACGCGTTCGATGGCCACATAGCCGGCTGAACCCTTGACCGGCGTAAGGGCGGTCAGCATCTCCCCCTGACCCGTGCCGACGAGGTCGCCCTCGTAGCGCTTGTCCAGCGACAGGCGGCCGAGGGTGACGCCCTCACTGGCGGTGGGCTCGGCCTGGGGCTTTGTCTCGACCGTGAAAGAGCCCTTGGCAGTGACGGGCATGCGAGTGGCTCCTTGTGAAAAGGCGACGAACGGGAGCGAGGCGACGATTATGGAGGCCAGTAACCTAACAGGCAGTCGTGGATTGGAAATCATGACGCC
>DASSUY010000057.1:0-10405 GCA_035706525.1 Steroidobacteraceae bacterium | reverse complement strand
GAATATTCGTGGTAGGCCTCGTCGAGCACGACGAGGACATCGCCCGGAATGGCCGCGAGCAGCGCGTCGATTTCCGACTCGCCCAGCCAGGTCCCCGTCGGGTTGTTCGGGTTCGCGAGGAAGACCATGCGCGTCTTGGGGCCGACGGCCGCGAGGATGGCGGCGACGTCGTGGCCGAGCGGCTGCGGGGCGCCCGGCGGATGCGCGGGCGCCACGCGCGCCTCCGCCCCCGAGGCCCGGATCGCGCTCGGATAGACGGCGAATGCGTACTGCGCGTGCACGGCCTCGAGGCCGGGCGACAGGAAGGCTTCGGCGAGCAGGACGAGGATGTCGTTGGACCCGTTCCCGAGCGTGACCTGCGCCGGCTCGAAGCCGAAGCGTTCTGCGAGCTTCGTGCGAAGCGCGAAACCCGCCCCATCCGGGTACTGCCCCACCGCCTCGAGGGACACTTTCAGCGCGGCGCGTGCGGCCGGCCCGGGACCGAGGGGATTCTCGTTGGAGGCGAGCTTGATACTGTCCCGGATGCCGAGCTCCCGCTCGAGCGTCTCCGCCGGCTTCCCCGGCTGGTAAGGGGCGAGGCCACGCACGCCCGGCGCCGCCAGCGGCTCGAAGCGGTTGCGGTGCTTCATTGCACCACCCGCGCAGCCAGCACGCCCTGGATCGCGCCGATCCGCTCGACCAGCCCCGCCGGCACGCGGCCGTCGATGTCGAGCAGCGTGTAGGCGAGCTCGCCCCTCGACTTGTTCAGCAGGTCGGCGATGTTGAGGCCCGCTTCCGCGAGGCGAGTCGAGATCTGGCCGACCATGTTGGGCACGTTGCTGTTCGCGATCGCGATGCGCGCAGTCGCCGGGACGCGAGGCAGGGCGGCGTCCGGGAAGTTCACGGAATGGCGGATGTTCCCGTTCTCGAGGAAGTCGCGGACCGTGTCCACCACCATCACCGCGCAGTTCTCCTCGGCTTCGCTCGTCGAGGCGCCGAGGTGCGGCAGGGCGACGACGCCCGGCACCGCGCGCTGCGCGGCCGTCGGAAAGTCGCAGACATAGGCCGTGAGCTGCCCGGACGCCAGCCCCTTGAGGACCGCCGCCTCGTCGACGATGGCGGCACGCGCGAAGTTCAGCACCGTGGCGCCCCTTTGCATCATCGCGATGCGCTTCGCATTGACGAGCCCCCGCGTGCCATCCGTGAGCGGCACATGAACGGTCACGGCATGCGACCGCGTGAACAGGTCTTCGAGGCTCAGGGCCTGCTCCACGCCGGAGGAGAGCTGCCAGGCCCGCTGCACGGTGATCTGGGGGTCGTACCCGAGCACGTGCATGCCGAGCAGGTGCGCGGCGTTCGCCACCTCGACGCCGATGGCCCCGAGGCCGATGACCCCGAGCGTGCGGCCGGGCAGCTCGTGGCCCACGAACCGCTTCTTGCCTTCCTCGATCGCAGCTTCCAGGGCCTCGCCGTCGAGGTCGAGGCCCCGCACGAAGTCCAGGGCCGGACCGATGTGGCGTGCGCCCAGCAGCAGGCCCGCGAGCACGAGCTCCTTGACCGCATTGGCGTTCGCGCCGGGCGCGTTGAAGACGGGTACGCCGCGCTGGGACAGGAGCGATACCGGTATGTTGTTCGTGCCTGCGCCGGCGCGCCCGACCGCGAGCACGCTCGCGGGAATCTCGAGCCCGTGCATGTCGGCCGAGCGCACGAGGATGGCATCGGGCCGCGCGACGTCCCCGCCCACCTCGTAGCGCTCCGACGGCAGGCGCGCGAGCCCTTTCGGCGAGATGCTGTTCAGCGTGCGGATGCGGAACCGCATCAGCCGTGCCGCCGCTCGAACTCGCGCATGTAGCCGACGAGCGCCGCGACGCCATCGATCGGCATCGCGTTGTAGAGGCTCGCGCGCATGCCCCCGACCGCGCGGTGGCCGGCGAGGTTCGCAAGGCCCTCGGCCTCCGCGCCGGAGAGGAAAGCCGGCTCCAGCTCCGGCTTCGCGAGCCGGAACGGTACGTTCATCCAGGACCGCGCGTTCTTCGCCACCGGGTTCGAATAGAAGCCGGAGCCGTCGATGGCGCCGTACAGCAACTGCGCCTTGGCGCGGTTGCGGCGCTCCATTTCCGCGAGCCCGCCTTCCCGCTTCAGCCACTTGAACACGAGGCCGGCGACGTACCAGGCGAACGTCGGCGGCGTGTTCTGCATCGAGCGCGCTTCCGCGACGACGCGGTAGTCGGACACGAGCGGCGTTCCCTCCCGCGCGCGACCGAGGAGGTCGTTGCGCACGATGACGAGCGTGATGCCCGACGGCCCCATGTTCTTCTGGGCGCCTGCGTAGATGAGGCCGAAGCGGCGGACGTCGACCGGGCGCGACAGGATCGTGGAGGACATGTCGGCGACGAGGGGGACCGGGTCCACCGCGGGCACATAGGGAAACTCGACGCCCCCGATCGTCTCGTTCGGCGTGTAGTGCAGGTAGGCCGCACCCGGCGGGGCGCGCAAGGCCGCCGCCTCCGGAACGGTCGTGTACTGCGAGGCCGCTTCATCCGCCACCACCTCGACCCGCAGGAAGCGGCGCGCCTCCGCGATCGCCCGCGTCGACCAGTGGCCGGTGTTGACGTAGGCCGCCAGCCCGCCAGCACCGGCGAGGTTCAGGGGCACGGTGGAAAACTGCCCGGCGGCGCCGCCCTGCATGAAGAGCACGCGGTAGCCCTCGGGAATCGCGAGGAGCTCGCGCAGGTCGGCCTCCGCTCCCTCCGCGACCGCGATGAACGCGCGGCTGCGGTGGCTGACCTCCATGACCGACATGCCGCCCTGCCAGTCGAGCAGCTCGTCGCGCGCCTGCTCCAGCACGGGCAGCGGCAGCATCGCGGGACCCGCGGAAAAGTTGTAGACGCGCACGCGCCGAAGCTCCGGGGTCAGCCGGGCTCTTCGCCACCCTGCGAGTCGTCGCCGGCGATGCGCTCGAGGCCGACGAGTTTCTCGCCATCCTCGAGCCGCATGATGCGCACGCCCTGGGTGTTGCGCCCGAGCACCGGGATCTCGGCGACCGGCACGCGCACGAGCGTGCCGCTCGAATTGATCAGCATGACTTCGTCGTCGGGCTTCACCTGCCGCGCGCCGACCAGCGCGCCATTGCGCTCCGTCGTCTGCAGCGCGATCACGCCCTGCCCCGCGCGGCCATGGCGCGGGTAGTCCTCCATCTCCGTGCGCTTGCCGTAGCCGCGCTCGGACACGGTGAGGATGTGCCCCTGGTCCAGCACGATCAGCGAAGTCACGCGCTGCCCGTCGGCGAGCCGGATCCCGCGAACGCCGCCCGCCTCGCGGCCCATCGGCCGCACCTGGTCCTCGGAGAAGCGGATCGCCTTGCCGTCGGTCGTCGTGAGCAGGATCTCGCGCTGGCCGTCCGTGAGGGCGACGCCGACGAGGCAATCGCCAGGCTCCAGCGAAACGGCGATGATGCCGTTCGCGCGCGGGCGCGAGAACGCGACGAGCGGCGTCTTCTTCACCGTGCCCTGGGCCGTCGCCATGAAGACGAAGTGCGCCTCGTCGAACTCCCGCACCGCGAGCACCGCGGTGATCCGCTCCCCTTCCGCGAGCTGCAGCAGGTTCACGATCGGCTTGCCGCGCGACCCGCGGCTCGCGAGCGGCAGCTGGTACACCTTCAGCCAGTAGCACTGGCCGCCATCCGAGAAGCAAAGCAGCGTGTCGTGCGAGTGCGCGATGAACAGCTTGTCGACGAAGTCCTCGTCCTTGACCGTCGTCGCCATCTTCCCCTTGCCGCCGCGGCGCTGGGCCTCGTAGTCCGTGACCGGCTGCGTCTTCGCGTAGCCCGCATGGGACAGCGTGACGACGAGGTCCTGGCGCTCGATGAGGTCCTCGATCGTGACGTCGGACTGGTCCGCGACGATCTCGGTGCGGCGAGGATCGCCGTAGGCTTCCTTGAGCGCCGTCAGCTCGCCGCGGATGACGGCCAGCAACCGGTCGGGACGCGCGAGGATCTCCCCGAGGTCGCGGATGACGTCGAGGAGGTCGTTGAACTCGGCGACAATCTTGTCCTGCTCGAGGCCGGTCAGGCGGTGAAGACGGAGGTCCAGGATCGCCTGCGCCTGGGCCTCGGAGAGCCTGTACTGCCCGCCCACCAACCCGAGATCCTCCGCGATGCCGTCGGGACGCGTCGGCACGTTCCCGGCACGCGCGAGCATCGCCGGCACGGCACCCGGCCCCCAGGCGCGGGCCTGCAGGGCCGCGCGGGCCTCCGGCGGCGACGGCGAGGCCTTGATGAGCGCGATGACCTCGTCGATGTTCGCGAGCGCGACCGCGAGGCCCTCGAGGATGTGGGCGCGCTCGCGGGCCTTGCGCAGGTCGTGGATCGTGCGGCGCGTGACGACCTCGCGCCGGTGGCGCAGGAAGGCGTCCAGCATCTCCTTGAGCGAGAGCAGCTTCGGCTGGCCATCGAGGAGCGCGACCATGTTGACGCCGAATACCGCTTCCATCGGCGTGAGCTTGAACAGCTGGTTCAGGACGAGCTCGCTGTTCTCGCCGCGCTTCAGCTCGATGACGACGCGCAGGCCGTCCTTGTCGGACTCGTCGCGCAGCTCGGAGATGCCCTCGATCTCCTTGTTGCGCACGAGGTCCGCGATGCGCTCGAGCAGGCGCGCCTTGTTGACCTGGTACGGCAGTTCCGTGACGACGATCGCCTCGCGACCGCGGTCGTCGATCGTCTCGACCGCGGTCCTCGCCCGCACGGACAGCCGGCCGCGGCCGGTCTTGTACGCGGCGACGATCTCGGCGGCGCCGTTGATGATGCCGGCCGTCGGGAAGTCCGGTCCGGGCACGAGGCGCATGAGCTCGGCGAGGCCGAGCTCCGGGTCGTCGATCAGCGCGATGCAGGCGTCGACGATCTCGCCGAGGTTGTGCGGCGGGATGTTGGTCGCCATGCCGACGGCGATGCCCGCGGCCCCGTTGACCAGCAGGTTCGGGACCCGCGCCGGGAGGACGGCCGGCTCCATCTCGCTGTTGTCGTAGTTGGGCGTGAAATCGACGGTTTCCTTCTCGATGTCGGCCAGCAGCTCGTGCGCGAGGCGCGACATGCGCACCTCCGTGTAGCGCATCGCCGCCGCCGCGTCGCCGTCCACGGAGCCGAAGTTTCCCTGGCCGTCCACCAGCAGGTAGCGCATGGAGAACGGCTGCGCGAGGCGCACGATCGTGTCGTATACCGCCGCGTCGCCGTGCGGGTGGTACTTGCCGATCACGTCGCCGACGACGCGGGCAGACTTCTTGTACGGCTTGTTCCAGTCGTTGCCGAGCTCGCGCATGGCGTACAGGACGCGGCGGTGCACCGGCTTCAGCCCGTCGCGCACGTCCGGCAGCGCGCGGCCCACGATCACGCTCATGGCGTAGTCGAGGTAGGACTTTCGCATCTCGTCTTCGAGGTTGACGTGCAGGACTTCGCGCGCGATCTCGCTCATGCGGATTTCGTCGACTTTCGGATGCCCGGGAAGCGTCGAATTTTAGCACAGCGGGTATACTTTCCCCATGCAAAACGGGCCCAACGCCGACCCCGCGGAGCTCGCGAAATTCGGCGCCGCCGCGCCGCGCTGGTGGGATCCGGACGGGGAGTTCCGTCCCCTGCACGACCTCAACCCGGCGAGGCTCGACTACATCGAGGCCCGCGCGGGACTGGCCGGGAAAAACGTCCTCGACGTCGGTTGCGGCGGCGGCTTGCTGGCCGAGGGCATGGCGCGCCGGGGCGCCCGCGTCACCGGAATCGACCTCGCGCCGGAGGCGCTCGCCGTCGCGCGGCTGCACGCGATCGAGACCGGGACCGCCGTGGAGTACCGCCAGGTCGCCGTCGAATCCCTCGCGGACGAGGCGCCGGCCTCATTCGACCTCGTCACCTGCCTCGAGATGCTGGAGCACGTGCCGGACCCCGCCGCCGTCGTCGCGGCGCTGGCTCGCCTGGCGCGACCCGGCGGCCACGTCGTCTGCTCGACCATCAACCGCAACGCGAAGGCCTTCGCGCTGGCCATCGTCGGCGCGGAGTACGTGATGCGCCTCCTGCCGGCGGGCACGCACCGCTATTCGCGCCTCATCCGCCCCGCGGAACTGTCACGTTGGGGACGGGCAGCGGGCCTCGAGCTCGTGGGCCTCGCCGGCCTCTCGTACGACCCGTTCGCCCGCCGGGCACGCATCACGGAGGACGTGTCCGTCAACTACCTCGCGCATTTCCGCCGGCCCGCGGCGACCGCCGCGCCATGACGGCGCGCCGCGAGCTGCGCGGCGTCCTGTTCGACCTCGACGGCACGCTGCTCGACACCGCTGCCGACATGGCGGTTGCCCTCAACCGCACGCGGAACAGCGAGGGGCTCCCGCACCTGCCGCACGAGCGCATCCGGCCGCTGGTGTCGCACGGCGCACCGCGGCTGCTCCGGTTCGCATTCGGAGAGCCCGAGCCCGCCCGCTACGAATCGCTGCGGCGGCGCTTCCTGGACTTCTACCGCGAGGCGCTCGCGGTTCATACGCGCCTCTTCGAGGGCTGCGATCGGGTGCTGGCCCACCTCGACGCGCGGGGGCTGCGCTGGGGCATCGTGACCAACAAGCCAGGCTGGCTGACCGAGCCGCTCCTCGCGCAGGTCGGGCTGGCGCCGCGTTGCGGGTGTGTCGTGGCCGGCGACACGCTCGCGCATCGCAAGCCGCATCCCCTGCCGCTCCTGCACGCGGCAGCCCTCCTCGGCCTGGAACCGCGGCACTGCGCCTACGTCGGCGACGCGGAGCGTGACGTGCAGGCCGCGCGTAACGCGGGCATGATCCCGCTGGTGGCCGGCTTCGGCTACCTCGCCGACGGCGAGGATCCCGCCGCCTGGGCGGCGGATGCGATCCTCGCCCGGCCGGAAGAACTGATCGAATGGCTGGAACTGCGGACATGACCCTGGACCCGACGGCCCTCCTCCTCGCGATCGGTGTCGCCGCCGTCGCGCTCGTGGCCGGGTGGTGGATCGGCCGGCGGCGAGCGTCTGCGCTGGAAGCGGAGCGCGCACTGACCCTCGAGCGCGCGATGGAGCAGCTGGACCGCCGCTTCGACGACCTCGCCGGCCGGCAGCTGCGGGAGAACATCGAGAATTTCCTGCGGCTGGCGCGGGAGAATCTCGGCAGCCACCAGCTGTCTGCGCAGGGCGCCCTGAAGGAACGTGAGCAGGCGATCGAGGCGCTCGTGAAGCCGATCCAGGAATCGCTGGCCCGGACCTCCGAAGCGCTGCGCCAGATCGAAGTGGAGCGGCAGCGGGACTTCGGCAGCCTGCGGCAGCATCTCACGGACGTGCGGGCGACCCAGGCCGCGCTGCAGCAGGAAACGCGGAACCTCGTGCAGGCCCTCAGCAAGCCGCAGGTTCGGGGGCAGTGGGGCGAGATCGCATTGCGCCGGCTCGTGGAGCTCGCAGGCATGACGGCGCATTGCGACTTCGAGGAGCAGGTCTACGTAGCGGGCGAGGATGGCGCCCTGCGCCCGGACATGGTCGTGCACCTCCCGGAAGGCCTCGACATCGTCGTGGACGTCAAGACCCCGCTCGACGCCTACCTCATGGCCGTGGAAGCGCCGACGGACGAAGTGCGCACCGCCGCGCTGCGGCGCCACGCCCAGCACGTTGCCGACCGCGTCCGGGTCCTCTCGTCCAGGAACTACGCGTCCCAGTTCGAGAAGGCGCCGCACTTCGTCGTCCTGTTCCTGCCTGGCGACCAGTTCCTGTCGGCCGCGCTCGACCAGCAGCCGGAACTGCTCGACCGCGCCATGAGCAGCAACATCATCCTGACGACGCCGTCGACGCTGCTCGCGCTGCTGAAAACCGTCTACAACGGCTGGCAGAACGTCCTGCTCGCGGAGAACGCCGAGCGGATCCGGGGGCTGGCGGAGGACCTCCACTCGCGCCTCGCGACCTTCCGCAACCACATGGCCCGCGTCGGCAGCACGCTGGAGGCGAGCCTCAACGCGTTCAATTCGGCCGTCGGCTCGCTCGAGCGCAACGTGCTCCCCGGTGCCCGGAAATTCGTCGAGCTGGGCGTCCGCGCTGAAAAGTCGATCGAACCGCTCGAGCCGATCGAGACCGCGCCGCGCCTGACGGAATCGCCGGACCCGCGCGCCGCCCCGGCGGACGAGTCGTGAGCGCGGCGGCGCACGAGGAAGCGGCGCAAAGCTACCTGCCGCCGCCCGCATCGCACGGCGGGCGCGTGATCCTAGTCACCGGTGCGAGCGACGGCATCGGCCGCGCCGTTTCACTCGGCCTCGCGCGGCAGGGCGCGACGGTGGCCCTGCTCGGCCGCTCGCAGCGAAAGCTCGCCCGCACCTATGACGACATCGTGGCGGCGGGCGGGCCGAAGCCCGCGATCCTTCCCTTCAACCTCGAGACGGCGGCCGCGCCCGAGTACGAGGCACTGCTCACGGCGCTCGACGCCGAGTTCGGCCGGCTCGACGGGCTCGCCCACGTCGCGGGAATCCTCGGCGACCTGAGCCCCCTCGATCGCTACGACGTTCCGACCTGGTGCAAGGTGCTGCACGTCAACCTGACGGCGCCGTTCATCGTCACGCGAACCCTGCTGCCGCTCCTTCGGCGCTCCGAAGATGCCTCCGTCGTCTTCACGTCGAGCTCGGTCGGGCGTCGCGGCCGCGCCTACTGGGGCGCGTACGCCGTTTCGAAGTTCGGGCTCGAAGGCCTGATGCAGGTGCTTGCGCACGAGGTCGAGGGCACGACGCGCATCCGGGCCAACAGCCTCAACCCCGGGCCGACGCGGACCGCGATGCGGCGGCAGGCCTACCCCGCGGAAGATCCGGCCGTTCCGGTGAATCCCGAGGCCGTGGTCCCGCCTTTCCTTTACCTCCTCGGCCCGGCGAGCCGGGGCGTCAACGGCGAGGCGATCGAGTGCCAGCCGGCTTCTGCAGCGCGGCCAGTTCCCGCAGCGCGCTGAGTTCCTCGGCGGTCAGCAGCCGGCTCCGTCCGCGCGCCAGCGCGCGATCCATCGCGACCGGGCCATAGCGCGTCCTCAGGATCCGATTCGCTTCCAGTCCCGCAGCGGCCAGGGCATCCCGCAGTTCCGCTGCCCGCAGCCCCGTCGTCTCCAGCCGGATCCACCGGTTGCTGCCCTCGCCGCCTGCAGGCTCCACGGCTTCCACGCGACCCCGGTAGCCCGCGGACTCGACGGCGCGGCGGAGCCGCTCCGCGAGCTCGGGTCCCTCGAAATCGCCGCGGACACGGACGCTGAATTCGCTCGTGACGGCGTAGCTTCGCCGGGTCAGCGCCGCCGCAAGCGTTCCATCGGTTACGAAGATTTCGAGCCCCGCATCCCGGGCCGGCAGAGGGCTCACGGGCACCCAGCGGTGGCCACCCGGGCTTGGCAGCTTCTCTGCGGTGCCGGGCGCTTCCTCCCCTTCCATTCGCCGGCTTGCCTGCCCCGGCCGGTGATAGGCGACTCCACGGTGCGGAGACTCCTCCGCGCGCCCCAGGCGAAGCCGTCGCCCGTCCAACCGAACGTCGTCGCGCCCGTCCACGGGCTGCCCCGGCACGGCCGGCTTGCCGTTGACCGTGATGCGGCCCGCTTCGATCCAGGCTTCCACCTGCCGGCGTGACCCGACGCCCCGGGACGCGAGGAGCTTCTGGATGCGCTCGCGCAAGGAGCCCCGGCCCTCGCCGGCTCAGCCGGCCGCTTCGGCGTCGTTCGCGGCGGCAAGCCCCGCGGGGTCGGCCTGGACCGTGGCGGGCTCGTCGAACTCGAGCTGGATGCCCACGTCGTCCATGTCGCGGAGCGCCGCCAGCGGCGGCAGCTCGTCAAGGCTCCTGAGGCTGAAGTAGTCGAGGAACTCGCGCGTCGTGCCGAGCAGCTCCGGATGGCCCGGCACCTCGCGGTGCCCGACGACGCGTATCCAGCCCCGCTCGGTGAGCGTGCGGATGATGTTCGGGTTGACCGTCACGCCGCGGACGTTCTCGATCTCGCCGCGCGTAATCGGCTGCCGGTAGGCGATCAGCGCGAGGGTCTCAAGCAGAGCGCGCGAATACCGGGTCGGCCTTTCCTGCCAGAGTTTCGAGAGACGCGCAGAGAAACGGCTGCGGACCTGCAAGCGCCAGCCGCCGGCGACTTCGACCAGCTCCATCGGACGGCCCTCGCAGTCCTCCGCTAGCGCAAGCAGGGCCTTGCGCACGGCGGCTGCGTCCGGCCGCTCGAACTCCTCGAAGAGGTCGCGGAGCTGGTCGACGGTGAGCGGGTTTCCGTACGCCAGCAGCGCCGCTTCGACGATGGACTTGAGTTGGCCGGTTTCCATGGTGGACCTCGTCACGCAGACGTGATTTCCATCGTTTCCACCAGCGAAGCTTCCGCCTCGCGCTCCGCCCGACGGACGTGCAGCGGCTGGTAGGGTTCCGCCTGCACGATCTCCACGAGCTGCTCC
>DASSUY010000056.1:0-13307 GCA_035706525.1 Steroidobacteraceae bacterium | reverse complement strand
GCCGCTGGCTCGTCAGTTGGCTGCGGGGACGTCGCGCATCGACAGACGCACGCGGCCCTGACGATCGACTTCGAGCACCTTCACGCGCACGTTGTCGCCTTCCTTCAGTTTGTCCGAGACCTTCTCGACGCGCTCTTCGCTGATCTGCGAGATGTGCACGAGACCGTCGCGGCCGGGGAGGATCGCGACGAAGGCGCCGAAATCCATCAGCCGGACGACCTTGCCCTCGTAGACGCGGCCCACTTCGACGTCGGCAGTGATCATCTCGATGCGCCGCAGGGCCTCGCGCCCGGAGGCGCCGTCCACGGAGGCGATCTTCACGGTGCCGTCGTTCTCGATGTCGATCGTCGCGCCGGTCTCCTCGGTGATCTGGCGGATCACCGACCCGCCCTTGCCGATGACGTCGCGGATCTTCTCCGGGTCGATCTTGATCGTGACGATCGTCGGCGCCCAGCTCGACATCTCCGGGCGCGGCTTGTCGAGGACCTTGTTCATCTCGCCGAGGATGTGCAGCCGGCCGGCCTTCGCCTGCTCCAGCGCCACCTTCATGATCTCGGGCGTGATGCCGTTGATCTTGATGTCCATCTGCAGGGCGGTGACGCCCGCCGCCGTCCCGGCCACCTTGAAGTCCATGTCGCCGAGGTGGTCCTCGTCGCCCAGGATGTCGGTCAGCACGGCGAACCGGTCGCCTTCCTTGACGAGGCCCATCGCGACGCCCGCCACGGGGGCCTTGATCGGCACGCCCGCGTCCATCAGGGCGAGGCTGGTGCCGCAGACGGTCGCCATCGAGCTCGAGCCGTTCGACTCGAGGATCTCGGAGACGACGCGCAGGACGTACGGGAAGCTCTCGAGATTCGGCATGACGGCCATGATCCCGCGCCGCGCGAGGTTGCCGTGCCCGATTTCCCGGCGCTTCGGCGAGCCCATGAAGCCGGTCTCGCCCACCGAGAACGGCGGGAAGTTGTAGTGGAGCATGAACGGCTCGCGGCGCTCGCCGGCCAGCGCGTCGATGATCTGCGCATCGCGCCCGGTGCCGAGGGTCGTCGTGACGAGCGCCTGCGTCTCGCCCCGCGTGAAGATGGCGGAGCCGTGCGTGCGCGGCAGCGCACCCACCTCGATGCGGATCGGCCGCACGGTCTTGAGGTCGCGGCCGTCGATGCGCGGCTTGCCGTCGAGGATCATGTCGCGGACGAGCCGGTACTCGAGGTCATGGAGCGCGGCGGTGACCTGCTCCTTCGTGAACTGCGGATTCTCGCCGCCGGCGAGAGCCTCGACGGTCTTCTGGCGGACTTCGGCGAGCTTCGCGACGCGGGACTGCTTGACGACCGTCCCGTAGGCGTCCTGGAGCCCGGCCTTGGCCTGGGCGGCGACCGCCTGCTTCAGCGCTGCATTCTCCTCGCCCGACTTCCAGTCCCAGCGCGGCTTGCCCGCCTCGGCGGCGAGCTTGTTGATCGCGGCGATCGCGACCTGCATCTGCTCGTGCCCGAACAGCACGGCGCCCAGCATCACGTCCTCCGAAAGGCCCCTGGCCTCGGATTCGACCATCAGCACCGCATCCTGCGTGCCCGCGACGACGAGGTCGAGGTCCGATTCCGTCTTCGTCTGCGTCGTGGTCGGGTTCAGGAGGTACTTGCCGTCCTTGTAGCCGACGCGGGCGGCGCCGATCGGCGACGTGAACGGGATGCCCGACAGGGCGACGGCGGCGGAGGCACCGAGGAGCGCCGGGATGTCGGAATCGATTTCAGGGTCGAGCGACAGCACCGTCGCGACGATCTGGACCTCGTTGTAGAAGCCCTCCGGGAAGAGCGGCCGCAGCGGCCGGTCTATCAGGCGGGAGGTCAGCGTCTCCTTCTCGGAGGGGCGCCCCTCGCGCTTGAAAAAGCCGCCTGGGATCTTCCCGGCGGCATAGGTCTTCTCGACATAGTTGACGGTGAGCGGGAAGAAGTCGCGGCCCGCTACGGCTTCGCGGCGGCCGACGGCCGTGACGAGCACGACCGTGTCTCCCATCCGGACGACGGCCGAGCCGTCAGCCTGGCGCGCGAGTCGCCCGGTCTCGATCGTGACCTGGTGCGCGCCATACGTGAAAGTCTGCGTGGAAACGCTCAAGCGGGTCCCCTTTGATTACAGGTACGGGAAACGGGCGCAACGTGCGCCCGCTGCGCCTCAGCGGCGCAGGCCAAGTTCGTTGACGACCTTGGTGTACCGCTCGGGGGCCTTGTCCTTGAGGTAATCCAGGAGCCGCCGGCGTTGTGCCACCATCTTCAGCAGGCCGCGCCGTGAAGCGTGGTCGCCCTTGTGCGTGGTGAAGTGCTCGGTCAGCCCGTTGATCCGTTCGGACAGCAAGGCGATCTGGACCTCGGGGGATCCCGTGTCCGCGGGAGCGCGCCGGAACTTGCCGACGACCTCCGCCTTGCGTTCATTCGTGAGTGGCATCTCGTTCACTTAACCCTTTAAAAAGGCGCGCATTGTACCCGCCGCGCAGGGTCGCCTCAAGCGCGCGAAGTGGCCTGGACGGGCACTTCCACCATGATCCTTTCCGGAGCCAGCCGCGCCCCTTCCCCGCTCATGCGGCCGACCCCCAGGAAACGCCCCCCGACGCCGTACATCCGCACGCGGGAGTCGCTGGGCCCCCGCACCGGGACAGGACGGCCCTGGAGGACCCAGTCCTGCTCGGCGGCCCCGAGCTGCACCGCCGGCAGTCCCGGCAGCGCCTCGTCGACCGGCAGCAGGAGGCCCAAAGACGATCCTTCGGCGGCATGGCGTTCGACCGTTTCGAGCGTCCGCACGCCTTCGCCGCGGAAAGGGCCGAGCGCGAGGCGACGCAGCGATGCCACGTGTCCTACCGTGCCCAGGGAGCGCGCGATGTCCTCCGCAAGCGTCCGGACATAGGTGCCCTTGCTGCAGGCCACCTCGAATTCCGGGCTGGCCCCGCCGGCGACGAGCTCGAGGCGGTGGATGCGGATGGGACGCGGCGCCCGCTCGACTTCGATGCCGGCGCGCGCGAGGCGATAGAGTCGCTCCCCGTCGCGCTTCAGGGCCGAGTACATCGGGGGGACCTGCTCCGTGTCGCCGACGAAGCCTTCCGCGGCGCGCCGCAGGGCGGCGTCGTCAAGCGCCGGCACCTCCGCCTCCTCGAGTACCTCGCCCTCGCGGTCGCCGGTCGCGGTGCGCCGCCCGAAGGCGATGCGGAAGCGATAAGTCTTGTCGGCGTCGAGGAGCAGGGCACAGGCCTTGGTCGCCTGGCCGAGGCAGACCGCGAGCAGTCCGCTCGCGAGCGGGTCGAGGCTGCCGGTGTGGCCGGCCTTCCGGGCGCCGAAAGCCCGACGGACCCGCTGGAGCGCGGCGTTCGAGCTGAGCCCTTCAGGCTTGTCGAGCAGCAGGATCCCGTCGACGTCCCGGGGCGGCATCGGGGGCGCGCCGGGGAGCCGCGGGCTCATTCCTCGTCCGGCGCCGCCTCGACGTGGCGCTTGCGGTCACTCTCGACCGCCTCGTGGATCAGCGCCGTCAGGCGGGCGCCGCGCTCGACGGAATCGTCGATGCGGAATGCGATCTCTGGGGCGACGCGCAGCCGCATCTGGTCGCGCACCTGGTGGCGCAGGAACCCCGCCGCGTGCCGGAGTGCCGCGAGCGCCGCCTCCGCGTCGCCGATCCCGGCGAACGGGGTGAAGTAGACGTTCGCGTGTGACAGGTCCTTCGACACCTCGACCGAGGTGATCGTGACCTGCCCGACGCGCGGGTCCTTCACCTCCCGGCGCACGAGCTCGGAGAGGAGGCGCTTCAGCTGCTCCTCGACCCGGCGCGCCCTCGGGAACTCGCGCGGCACCGCCCTGCCCTCACGCGCCGAGCTGGCGCGCCACCTCGATGCGCTCGAAGCACTCGATCTGGTCCTTCACGCGGATGTCGTTGTAGCCCTTCACGCCGATGCCGCACTCGGTGCCGGCGCGGACTTCGTTGACGTCGTCCTTGAAGCGCTTCAGCGACTCGAGCTCGCCCTCGAAGATCACCACGTTGTCCCGCAGCACGCGGATCGGGTTGTTGCGGCGCACGTAGCCGTCGACGACGAGGCAGCCCGCCACCGTGCCGAACTTGCTCGAGCGGAAGACCTCGCGCACCTCGGCGAGGCCGACGATCTGCTCCTTCACTTCCGGCGCGAGCAGGCCGGTGAGCGCCGCGCGGATGTCGTCGATGGCCTCGTAGATCACGCTGTAGTAGCGCACCTCGACGTTCTGGTCGCGCATGGCGTCACGCGCCGCGGCATCGGCGCGGATGTTGAACGCGATGATGCGGGCACGGGAAGCCGCGGCCAGCATCACGTCCGACTCGGTGAGGCCGCCGACGCCGCTCGAGATCACCTTTACGGAGACCTCGCCGGTCGAGAGCTTCGTCAGCGCCTCGCGCAGCGCCTCGGCCGAGCCCTGGACGTCCGCCTTGATCAGGAGGTTGACGGTTCCCTTGCCGTCCTCGCTCAGCTGCGAGAAGACGTCCTCGACCTTCTGGCTCGCCTGGCGCGCCAGCCGGACGTCGCGGAACTTGCCCTGCCTGTAGAGCGCGACCTCGCGGGCCTTGCGCTCGCTGTCGACCACGAGGAGCTCGTCGCCCGCGTTCGGCGGGCTCGACAGCCCCAGCATCTGCGCGGGGATCGACGGTCCCGCGGACTCGATCTCCTCGCCGCGCTCGTCGAACAGCGCGCGTACGCGACCGAACTGCTCGCCGGCGACCACCGAGTCGCCGACCTTCAGCGTGCCGCGCTTGACGAGCACGGTCGCGACGGCCCCGCGCCCGCGCTCGACGCTCGCCTCGAGCACGACGCCGATCGCCGGCGCGTCCTGCACCGCCTTCAGCTCGAGCACCTCGGCCTGCAGCAGGATCGATTCCAGCAGCTTGTCGATGCCGTCGCCGGTCCTGGCGGAGACGGGCACGAAGATGTTCTCGCCGCCCCATTCCTCGGCGATCACGCCTTCCTGGGACAGCTCGTTCCGCACGCGCTCCGGGTCGGCGTCGTGCTTGTCCATCTTGTTGACCGCGACGACGATCGGGACGTTCGCCGCCTTCGCGTGCTGCACGGCCTCGCGGGTCTGCGGCATCACGCCGTCGTCCGCGGCGACCACGAGCACGACGATGTCGGTGACCTGGGCACCGCGCGCGCGCATCGCGGTGAATGCCGCGTGGCCCGGCGTGTCCAGGAAGGTGATCACGCCGCGCGGCGTCTCGACGTGGTAGGCGCCGATGTGCTGCGTGATGCCGCCGGCTTCGCCCGCCGCGACCTTGGTGCGCCGGATGTAGTCGAGCAGCGACGTCTTGCCGTGGTCGACGTGGCCCATGATGGTCACGACCGGCGGCCGCGGCAGTGCCACGTCCGAGGCCTTCATACCGGCCTGCAGCTCTTCCTCGACCTGGTCGGCCTTCAGCACCTTGGCGACGTGGCCCATCTCCTCGATCACGAGCACCGCCGTGTCCTGGTCGACCGGCTGGTTGATCGTCGCCATGACGCCCATGTTCATCATGGTCTTCATGACTTCGCTCGCCTTCACGGCCATGCGCTGGGCGAGCTCGGCGACCGTGATCGTCTCGCCGACCGCCACCTCGCGCTGCACCGGCTCGGTGGGCAGCTCGAAGCCGTGCTTGCGGTCGCCGCTGACGGCGGCCGCCCGGCGGCGCGGCTCGGGCCGCGCGCGGCCCGTCTTGTGACGCGCCGACAGCCCGCCCGCGATGTGCAGTTCCTGGCGGCGGAACGGCGCGCCTTTTTCGGCCTCCGCGGGCTTGCGCGCCTTTTCCTCGCGCGCGCGGCGCTCCTTCTCGGCCTGCTCCCGCGCCTTCTGTTCCGCCTCGCGGCGCGCCTGTTCCTCGGCGAGGCGCTTGGAGGCCTCCTCCGCCGTGCGGCGCTCGTTTTCCTCGCGCTCGCGGCGCTGCTGGTCGCGCGCCTCGCTCTCGCGGCGCAACTGGGCCTCGGCGGCCGCACGCTGCGCGTCCTCCTGCTGGCGCTGCTGGTCGAGCGCTTCCTGGGCGACGCGCGCCTGCTCCTCGAGCACGTCGCGCTTGATGTATGTGCGCTGCCGGCGGACCTCGACGCTCACGGTGCGCGCGCGGCCCATCGGGGCCGCCACCTTGATCTCGCTCTGGGCCTTGCGCCGCAGCGTGATCTTGCGCGGCCCGCTGCCGTCCTCGGCCTTGCCGTGCTGCTTGCGCAGGTGGGTTAGCAGCTCCTGCTTGGCGTCCTCGCTGATGCGGTCCTTCGGACCCAGCGACTTGATGCCGGCCTTCTCCAGCTGTGCGATCAGGCGGTCGACCGGGACCTTCAGGACCTCGGCGAATTGCTCGACGGTGACGTCCGACATGACTTCCTACCTCCCGGCCCGGCTCAGGACTGCCCCGCCGACTCGAACAGCGGCGCGCGCGCCGCCATGATGATCTGGCCCGCGCGCTCGGCGTCGAGGCCCGGCACGGACTCGAGCTCGTCGAGGGACTGGTCCGCGAGCTCCTCGCGCGTGCGGATGCCGCGCGCGGCGAGCTCGTAGGCGAGCTCCTTGTCCATGCCCTCGACCGCGAGCAGGTCCTCGGCAGGCCCGGACTCGTCGATCTTCTCCTCGCTCGCGATCGCCTGCGTCAGCAGCACGTCGCGCGCGCGATTCCTGAGCTCCTCCACCATCTCCTCGTCGAATTCCTCGATGCCGAGCAGCTCGCTGGTCGGCACGTAGGCGACCTCCTCGATCGTCGAGAAGCCCTCCTGGACCAGGACGCTCGCGACGTCCTCGTCGACGTCCAGCTGCGCCTTGAACATCTCGCGGAGCTTGCCGGCCTCCTCCTCGCTGCGCTCGGTCGCCTGCTGCTCGGACATGACGTTGAGCCGCCACCCCGTCAGCTCGCTCGCGAGGCGCACGTTCTGGCCGCCGCGGCCGATCGCCTGCGACAGGCGGTCCTCGGTCACCGCGATGTCCATCGAGTGCGCATCCTCGTCCATGACGATCGAGGTCACCTCAGCCGGCTGCATCGCGTTGATGACGAACTGCGCCTGGTTGTCCACCCATGGGATGATGTCGACCCGCTCGCCCGCGATCTCGTTCGAGACCGCCTGCACGCGCGATCCGCGCATGCCGACGCAGGCGCCGACCGGGTCGATGCGGGGGTCGAGGCTCTTGACGGCGATCTTCGCGCGCGCGCCGGGGTCGCGGGCCGCGCCGAGGATCTGGATGAGACCCTGCCCCACCTCGGGCACCTCGAGCTTGAACAGCTCGACGAGGAAGTCGGGCGAGGTCCGCGAGAGGAACAGCTGCGGCCCGCGCGCCTCGGAGCGGACCTCGCGCAGCAGCGCCTTCAGGCGGTCCTGCGGCCGCACCATCTCGCGGGGGATCATGTGCTCGCGCGGCACGAAGCCTTCCGCGTTGCCGCCGAGGTCGACGTAGACGCCGTGGCGGTCGACGCGCTTCACGATGCCCGAGACGAGCGTGCCGACGCGGTCCTTGTACTCGTCGACGACCTGGGCCCGCTCGGCCTCGCGGACTTTCTGGACGATGACCTGCTTGGCGGTCTGCGCGGCGATGCGGCCGAACGCGACCGACTCCATGGGCACCTCGACGTAGCCGCCCACTTCCGCGTCCGGATTCACGTCCTTCGCGTCGTCGAGGCGCAGCTCGCGCTCGGGGAATTCGAGCTCGGTCGAGTCGTCCGCGAAGACTTTCCAGCGGCGGAACGTCGCGTACTCGCCGCTCTTGCGGTCGATCTCGACGCGCACGTCGATATCCTCGCCGTGCTTGCGCCGCGTCGCGGACGCGAGCGCCGCCTCGAGCGCCTCGAAGATGATCTCGCGGGCGACGCCCTTCTCGTTGGACACCGCCTCGACGACTTCCAGGATCTGCTTGTTCATGCTCAACCCACCAATCTCGCCTTGCTGATTCCGGCGAGCGGCAGCCGCCACTCCTTCCGGTCCACCTCGATCGTCACCATCCCGTCCGCCACCGGCCCGAGCCGGCCCCGAAACCGCCGCCGCCCCTCGAGCGGCGCGGCGAGCTCGATGCGGGCTTCGCTGCCCTCGAAACGCGCGAAATGCGCGACCGTCCTGAGCGGCCTGTCGAAACCGGGCGAGGACACCTCGAGCCGGTACTCGTGCCCGATCGGGTCGGCGGCGTCCAGGGCCGCGCTGATCGCCCGGCTCGCGCGCTCGCAGTCGTCCAGCCCGATCCCCGTCTCGCCCTCGCGATCGAGGTAGACGCGGACGAGCGATGCGCGCCCCGCCGACGCCCATTCGACATCGAGCAGCTCATACCCGAGCCCGGTCACGACCGGCTCCAGCAGGTCGAACAGCTTGTCCTTCACCCGGCCCCCGCCCGCCGCGGAAACAAAAAAATGGGCGCGAGGCCCATTTCCGGCGACGATCGGCAACAAAAAAGCCCCGCGAGGGGGCCTTCCGATCGACCATTCGGTTCCGGGGACCGCGACCGGGCCTCGCTGCCCGTGCCGCGGTGGCTGACGCCCAGCCCCCGACCGCGGCGAATGATACCCCACGCCGGCGTGCCGGCTCAACCCGTCGGGCAGGCTGCGCCGCTGCGTTAGACTCGCGCAAGCCTACGGAGAGCCTCATGAAATCAGCTTCGATCGCCGCCGCCTGCTTCGCATTCGCCTCGATCGCTGCGGGAGCCGCGGTTGCGCCGGAGGAGCTCGACGCCGCGGCCCGGTCCCTGCAGCCGAAGCTCGTCGCCTGGCGCCGTGACTTCCACCAGCACCCGGAACTCGCCAATCGCGAGACGCGCACGGCGGCAAAGGTGGCGGAGCACCTGGCGTCGCTCGGCCTTTCACCCCGGACGGGCATCGCGCACACCGGCGTCGCGGCCGTCATCGAGGGCGGCCTGCCCGGGCCCACGATCCTCCTGCGAGCGGACATGGACGCGCTGCCGGTGACGGAGCGCACCGACGTGCCCTTCCGCTCGACCGCGACCGGCGAGTACCGCGGCCGCAGCGTCGGCGTGATGCACGCCTGCGGGCATGACGGCCATACCGCGATCCTGATGGCGGCCGCGGAAGTCCTCGTGAAGATGCGCGACCGCCTGCCGGGAAAAGTGCTCCTGGTGTTCCAGCCTGCCGAAGAAGGCGTGCCGGAAGGCGAGCGCGGAGGCGCGCCCCTGATGCTCGAGGAAGGGCTGTTCGACCTCGCGAAGCCCGAAGCGGCATTCGGCCTGCACCTCATGTCCTCGCTGAACACGGGCAACGTGGGACTCCGGTCCGGCCCGTTCATGGCGGGCTCCGACTTTTTCCAGATCACCGTGACGGGCCGCCAGAGCCACGGCTCCCGGCCCTGGAACTCGGTCGACCCGATCGTCGCCGCCTCCGAGATCGTCGGCGCGCTTCAGACGATCGTGAGCCGCGAGCTCGACATCACGAAGCTCCCCGCCGTCGTGACGGTCGGCGCCTTCAACGGCGGCGTGCGCCACAACATCATCCCGCAGACCGTCGAGCTGCTCGGCACGATGCGCACGTTCAGCCCGGCGATGCGGGCGCAGATCATCGAGCGCATGGGCACCCTCGCCTCCGGGATCGCCGCCGCGCACGGCGCGAGCGCGGATCTGAAGATGATGCCGGCGCCGAACCCGGTGCTCGTCAACGACCCGGCGCTCGTCGCGCGCGTGTCGCCCTCGCTCGAGGCGGTCGTAGGCAAGGACGGCCTGCGCGACATGGGCCTGCAGACGGTCGCCGAGGACTTCGCGCACATCGCATCGGCCGTGCCGAGCGTCTTCTATTTCGTCGGCGCGACGCCGAAGGGCCAGGATCCGGCCGCCGCGCCGGACAACCATTCGGACCTCTTCTACGTGGACGAGGACGCCCTGGGAGTCGGGCTGCGGACGCTCCTGCGCGTGGCCGTCGACTACCTCGAGTCGCCCCGGCCCGAAGCACCGAGCAGGTAGACGGCGAAGCTCCCGAGCCAGTGCCCGCCCTCGTAATGCTCGCCGGTGACGGCGGGCAGCGCGGCCGCCGCATGCGCGGAAGCGGCGGACTCGAGGGCGCCGCGCCTCGGGTCCGCGGCGGGCAGGCCTGATGCGATGCCACGCAGCATCCAGGCCCGGCTGAGGTTGAGCCCGTCGATGTGGGCAAGCTTCGGATCGCTGCGATCCGTCACGACGCCCGGCTTCAGCCAGGCGCCCGAGGCATCGCGGGCAATGTCGGGCAGGAAACTCCCGAGCCACCGGGCGTACTCCGCGGGACCGAGGATCCGCCGCATGAGGTCGGCCTCAGCCAGGCAGGGCGAGAGGAAGTCCTCGCCGGACGGCTCGTAACCGAGCGGACAATCCGCGTCCCGCAGGTAGTAGCTGCGGCTGCGTTCGTCGATGAGGTCGCGCATCGCCGTGTCGCCCGCAGTCACGGCCCAGTCCCGGACGAGCCCGAACGCAAACGCGGTCTGCGAGTGCTCGCCGACCCGGATCGGGTAGGCGAGTTTCGGCAGCCAGCCCCGGAGCCGGTCTGCCGCCGCGCGCTCGAGCGGCGCGAGGGTGGCCGCCCAGCGCTGTGCGTCGGGGTCGTCCCAGCTTCGCAACTCGGCCAGGAGCTGCAGAAGCCACGCAAGGCCGTAGGGTCGCTCGAACGAGGCCCGGCCGGCACCCTCGAGATAGGAAGCCTCGCGCGCGACCGCTTCCGTCGTGAAGCTCCGCGCGAGTGCCGCGCGCGCCGGCGCCGCGAACGCCGCGTCCGGGAACTCCCGGAGCAACCGCACGAGCAACCAGTGGCCGTGCACGGACGAATGCCAGTCGAAGCAGCCGTAGAACACGGGCGTGAGCGAGCGCGGCGGCAGGACGTCGGCGTCCCCCGCGAGGACATGCGCGATCTTGTTCGGATACTCCCGATGCACGCAGTCGAGCGCGAGCCCCGCAAAACGCCCCGCTGCCGCCGCATCGAGACGCGTGTGCCCCACGCCGGAATCGGATGCGAATGAAGGGCTGGCGGAGAGCACCGCCGCAACGATGGCCGCGGCGCAGGCTCCACGCTGGAAACGGTTTCCGATCATCTTCTTCGCTCCTCCCGCAGCGCACGGTGTCGCGGTAGGCGCGCGTTCGACGTCGCCGAAGCGCGACGCGAAGGGATGTCGCGCAGGGTCCCCTGCCGCTATTCCTGTAAGCGTACCCGATCGCGCGGCAGGGGAAGGCCGCCAAGGAGACAACATGAACAACTCGGTACTGGCTGGAATGATCGTGGGTGCGGTCGTGCTCGCGGCGGCCGGCTCGATCGTCGCGAACAGCGACTACAACCCGATGCAGGAATACGCGACCGTCGTCTCGGTCGAGCCCGCCTTCGACACGACGCGCACGCCGCGGCAGGTCTGCGGCGAAGAAGCGGCGCTCGCCCAGTCGCCGACCGGCGATCCCAGCGCCACGCCGCCGGCACAGGCTCCGGCCGACACGCGGGCTCCCAATGCGAAAGCAGCGCCCGGCGAGGCAGGACCCTGCCTCGTCGTCTACGACACGAGCTCGATCCAGTCGGGCTTCGACGTGACCTATGAGCTCGACGGAACGCGGAACGTCGTGCGCATGGACCACGCGCCGGGCAAGCGCATCCCGGTCGAGGACGGCAAGCTGGTCCTGACGCTGCGCTGAGAGCCGGGTGACCGCCCGCCTGGCGCTTCTGCCGGGCGGGTCATGTGTCTCGCGTCACTGCGCGATGCGCGCGGACGTGACGGCGACCTTGAACTGGTTTGCGTTCTGGAACGGGCCGAGTCCCGTCGCGACCTGGGCCTGCTGGCCGGCGGCCAGGGTGCCCGTGAAATCCCGTCGCGCCTCGCGCACCCGGCCCTCCGCATCCACGTACTGCACGCCGATTGACAGGCCCGAGACCGGCACGCGCGTCGGATTCGCGATTGCGACGACGAGCATGCCGCGGGAATCGAGGCCGGCCTGGCTGCGGATGTACTTGCCCGGATTCTGCGGCAGCTCGATCCGCATGAGCGCGAGGCTCGCGGCCTGCCCGATCTCCCCCTCGGAACCAGCGGCTACCGCGTAGTACTGCCTCGCCGCGTCGAGGTCGCGCGCCCGCGAGGCGATGTTGCCGAGGGCGTAGTAGGCCCCGCCCGTCGGCAGCAGCTTGATGCTGGTCTCGAGGTCGGCACGCGCGCGGGCATCCTGCTTCTGGCGCTCCAGGATCAGCCCGCGTTGCAGGTAGTAGTAGAAGAACCCGTCGTTCCGCGCAATCGCCGCCGAGTAGGCCTCGACCGCCGGCTCGAACTTCTTCTGCACGAGATAGGCGTCCCCGCGGAGCGCATGGAAATGTGCTTCACCCGGCAGGAGCCGGATCGCCTCGTCCGCCTTCGCGAGGGCGACGTCCGCGCGCTTCCCGGAAAGCGCCTTGCGGCCGGCGTCGTAGGCGTCGTAGGCGGGCTTCCATTGCTTCGTCTGTTTCATCGCGGCCGCGAACGCCTCCGCCCCGACTTCCCCGCCGGGCGGGTATTTCGCGGCGTGCCGGCGATTGGCCTCGACGCGCTCCTGCGAAGGCGGGTGGCTCGCGAACAATCCCTCGAACCAGCTGCTGTTGCGGTCGGCGCTCAGCTTCACGAAGGTTTCCTGGAGCGTCACGGCGCCCTGGACGTCGTAGCCGGCGCGCTGCATGTACTCGATCCCGTAGCGATCGGACTCGAGCTCCGCGTCGCGGCTGTAGCGCTGCATCACGAGCTGCGCGCCGAGGCCCGCGCCCGCCATGTAGAGGTTGCCGTAATCGTTGTCGCTGGCCGCAACCTGTGCCGCGAGCAGGCCGCCCTGCACGATCATGCCGCGGCTCATCTGCTGCGCGGAGTGCCGCGCCGCCGCATGCACGATCTCGTGGCCGAGGACGGCGGCCAGCTCGGATTCCGAGCCAAGCTGCGTCAGCAGGCCGCGGTTCACGGCGATTTTCCCGCCGGGCAGGGCCCAGGCGTTCGGAATCGAGTTGTTGAGCACGACGAACTCGTAGGGGAGCTTCCGGTCGCTGACGGCGGCGAGCCGGTTACCCACCTTCTGGACGTAGGCCGTCAGTCCCGGGTCCATCTGGTAGTCGCCGCCCTCCGCCTGGCGCATCGGCGCGTAGTTCTTCTCGCCGATGGAGAGCTCCGTGCCCTCGCCGACCAGCATCAGCTCCTTCTTGCCGGTCACGGGATTCGTGGCACAACCCGCGATGACCGCCGCCGCGGCGGCCAGCGCAGCGACGGCTTTCAGCGACACCGCCATGCTCAGTACCTCCAGCTGTCGACGTCGGCGCCTGGCGGCGCCGTGTCGAGGATACGCTCCACCACCCAGGGCAGGACCATCTGCGGATACCTCAGCCGTGAGTAGGCGTTCTCCCGCTCGTGATCCCCGTTCCAG
>DASSUY010000055.1:0-3327 GCA_035706525.1 Steroidobacteraceae bacterium | reverse complement strand
CTTCCTCGACCAGCTCGAGAAGCTCGAGCGCGCCGGCGACATCGACTTCGCCGCGCTGGCCGAGAGCCTCGAGAAGCTCTACGCCCAGCCCGACGTCCACGCCGCCGAGGACGACCTCCAGCTCCTCACCATCCACAAGGCCAAGGGCCTCGAGTTCGACACCGTCATCGTCCCCGGCCTCGACCTGCAGGCGGGACGAGATGACACGCCGCTCCTTCTATGGAGGGAGCTGGTTCGCCCCCCTGACAAGGGGGGCGCGAGCGAAGCGAGTGGGGGGTTGCTCTTGGCGCCCATCAAGGCCACCGGCTCCGACGACGACCCCGCCTACGACTACCTCCGCCGCCTCGACCGCGACGCCGAAGACACCGAGGCCTCGCGCCTCCTCTATGTCGCCGCCACCCGCGCCGCGAAGCACCTGCACCTCCTCGCGTGCGTCAGGTGCGACGAAGAGGGCGCCATCCGCCCGCCGCACAAGCGCTCGCTCCTCGCCCGCGCCTGGCCCGTCGCCGAGGCCATCTTCAACGAACGGGGCTTTCCTCCCGCCGCGGCGCAACCCGCCGCAAAAGCGGAAACCTGCAAGCTCAAGCGTCTCGCGCCGGGCTACGTGTTGCCCGAGCCTCCTTCGGCCGTGGGCTGGACCGCCCCGGAAGCCGGGCGCGAGGACGAGCCGGAGATCGAGTTCTCGTGGGTGGGCGAGACCGCGCGGCATGTCGGGACGGTCGTGCATCGCTGGTTGCAGCGAATCGCGGACGACGAGCTGCGCGGCTGGGACGAGCGGCGGGTAGAAAAGCTCGTTCCCACGTTCCTCCGGGAACTCCAGCGCCGGGGCATTCCGCCCGGCGAAGCCACGCGCGCCGCGGAGCTTGTGACGGCCGCGCTCGCGTCCAGCTTGTCCGACGAGCGCGGCCGCTGGATCCTCGGAGCGCACCCGCAGGCGCGCAGCGAATACCGGATGCGCGTGCGCACGCCCAAGGGGACGCGCACGCTCATCATGGACCGGTTCTTCTCCGACGGCGGGCAGACGTGGATCGTCGACTACAAGACGAGCCGCCACGAAGGCGCCGACGTCGAGGCCTTCCTCGACCGCGAGCGCGACCGCTATGCGGCCCAGTTGGCAGCCTATGCGAACTTGTTCACGGGCTCGCGCAGCGGGCTGTACTTCCCCCTGCTGCGCGGGTGGCGCCCCAAGGAGTAGGATGCCCGTCAAGGGTCGGCGCACACGATCCGGCGAGAAAAGGGGGAAGGATGGACAAGGTCTGGGAGATCGACGACGCGAATCGCGTCGACGCGAAGTTCGCGCCGTTCCGCAAGTTCGTCAGGCTGAACGGCCGGGAAATCCACAAGGGCAAGATCAAGAAGGGCAAGTTTCCGTTCGCGCTGCCCGACGGCCGCAACGCCGAGCTCTCGGTGAAGAGCCCGTTCGTCGGCGCCCCGGAGATCGAGCTGCGGGTGGACGGCAACCTGATGGTCGAGACCGGCAAGGAGCCGATCCGCTGCGGCGAGTGCGGCAAGCGGGCGAAGCCGTACGACAAGTTCTGCGGCAAGTGCGGCAGGAAGATGCCCACCGCGGAGCACTACGCCGCGCAGAAGAACGTCAAGCATGCCACCGGGGCGATCAAGGCCCTCGCGATCCTCTTCATCGTCTTCGGCTTCGCCATGTACCTGATCACGAAGGGACAGGCCGACGCCACGCTGCTCCAGCTCCAGGGCGCCGATCCGGCTTCCACCTACGACATCCACGGCAAGACGTTTACCCTCGAGGAGCTGCGCGCCGCGCTGGTGTGGGAGCCGCGGTCCGTGCTGATCGTGAACCTCGTGCTCGCGGCGATCATGGGCGTGCTCGCGGTCTGGGGCGAGTACTCGCCGCTCGGCGCCGTGGTGGTCGCCATGGCGACCTACGGGGTCGTCCTCGTCGCCAACGCCATCGTCGACCCGGCGACGATCGGGCAGGGCATCGTCGTCAAGATCATCATCATCGCGTTCCTGGTCAGGGGCATCAAAGCCGCCCTCGCGCTGCGCGCCCTCAATGCCTGAGGCGCTCGCCTGCGGCGGATGCCGCCGGCCGCTCGCGCCGGGCACGCGCTTCTGCCCCGCATGCGGGAGGAGCGTCGACGGCTCCGCGGCCACGCCCCAGCGCCGCGCCGAGGACGACACCGTCGTCCGCAAGAAGCGGTTCACCGAGCACTGGGACGAGCTGAAGCGCGTCGCGTGGCTCTACGGCCTGCTCCTCGTCCTCTCGCTTCTCTTCGGCTGGACCATGCGCGCCGGCCCGTCGCCCGCGACGCTGGTCGCGTTCAGCGCCGCCAGCGCCGTGATCGTGACCGCGTTCGCCGTCCTGCGCCGGCGCAAGATCGCCTTCCTCTTCCGGCTCCATCCCATCGGCGCGCGGGGCTGGATCGGGATCGTCGGCGTCTCCGCCGCCTTCGTCGTGGCCATGTTCCTGTACTTCCATTTCCTCGCGCGGCTCGGCATGCCGATCATGCGGGCGACCGAGACGATCGCCCAGGCGGGCTGGCCCGCCTGGACCGGCTTCGTCCTGATCAGCGTCATGCCCGCGATCTTCGAGGAGCTCGCCTTCCGCGGCGTCATCCAGTCTTCCCTCGAGCGCGTCTTCAACGCCCGCGACGCCTGGCTGATCCAGGCCGCGCTGTTCAGCCTGCTGCACCTCTCGCCGCTCGTATTCCCGAGCCACTTCGCCATGGGCCTCGCTTTCGGCTGGATCCGCATGCGCTCGCGCAGCCTCTATCCGGCGATGCTGCTGCACGGGGCCTGGAATGCGCTGGTGGTCTTTCAGGAGCTGGCGCAGTGACGTAGCGGGGCTCCCGGGCGCCGTCCATCAATCGACAGGCGCCGCCCGGCGATTTCGCGCCTGCGGACGAACACATTTAACCGCAGCCGCGCATAATTGCGGCTCGTCTTGGGCTTCCTTCTTTTTTCAAGCGATCAATGACCAACCTGGAAACCAACAAGCCCCGCAGCAAGCGCCCCCTGGTGCTCGGCGCCATCGCCATCGTCGCCGTCGCCATCCTGGCCGGCGGCCTGTACCTCGCCCCCCGCTTCGAGCGCCAGGCGCCGGTCATCACACTGACGCCGGACGGCGACATGGTGGGCCGGGCGCCGATCGAGATCGACATCACGGACCCGGGCGCGGGGCTCAGGTCGGTCACCGCGACGCTCTCGGCGGGCGGGGCGGACCACGTGCTCGCGACCGAAAGCTTCTCCACCCCGGCGCGGACGAAGAAGATCGGCGTCGCCGTGGCGAGCCTCAAGGGGGTGAAGGAGGGGCCGGCGGTGCTGAAGGTGACGGCGCGGGACCGCTCGATGTGG
>DASSUY010000054.1:0-2618 GCA_035706525.1 Steroidobacteraceae bacterium | reverse complement strand
GTCTCGACCGAGCGCGGCCTCATCGTGCCCGTGCTGCGGGACGTCGACCGCATGGGCTTCGCCGAGATCGAGAAGGCGGTCGCCGGCATCGCCGAGCGCGCGCGCGCCGGCACGATCACGCTGGAAGAGCTGACCGGCGGGACGTTCTCGATCACGAACGGCGGCGTCTTCGGCTCGCTCCTGTCCACGCCGATCGTGAACGCGCCGCAGAGCGCGATCCTCGGCATGCACAAGATCCAGGAGCGCCCCGTCGTGGTCGACGGGCAGGTCGTCGTGCGGCCGATGATGTACGTCGCGCTCAGCTACGACCACCGCATCATCGACGGCCGCGAGGCCGTCCAGTTCCTGGTCGCCGTGAAGGAAGCCCTCGAGGATCCTGCCCGGCTCCTGCTGCAGGTTTGAGGAATCCCACATGGCTGACAGCTTCGACGTCATCGTCATCGGCGGCGGCCCGGCCGGCTACCCGGCGGCCATCCGCGCGGCGCAGAACAAGCTCCAGGTCGCCTGCATCGACCAGTGGAAGAACCGCGACGGGAGCACGGCATTCGGCGGCACCTGCCTGAATGCGGGCTGCATCCCGTCCAAGGCGCTGCTCGAATCCTCCGAGCTCCTGCACCGCGCCCAACACGAGTTCGCGGCGCACGGCGTGAAGGCCGAGGGACTCGGGATGGACGTCGCGCAGATGCAGAAGCGCAAGGCCGCGATCGTCAAGGGCATGACGGGCGGCATCCTCTCGCTGTTCAAGGCGTCGGGCGTCACGCCGCTCACCGGGCACGGCCGGCTCCTGCCCGGGCGCAAGGTCGAGTTCACGGGGAGCGACGGCACGAAGCGGACCCTGCAGGCGAAGCACGTCGTGCTCGCCTCGGGTTCCGAGCCGATGCCGCTGCGCGGCGTCGACTTCGACGGCAAGCAGGTGGTCGATTCCTGGGGCGCGCTCGAATTCGACGCCGTCCCGAAGCGGCTCTGCGTCATCGGCGCAGGCGTCATCGGGCTCGAGCTGGGCAGCGTGTGGCGGCGGCTGGGCGCCGAGACGGTGGTGCTCGAGGCGCTCGACCAGTTCCTGCCGATGGCGGACGGCGCCGTGTCGAAGGAGGCGCTGCGCCATTTCAGGAAGCTCGGCCTCGACATCCGCCTGGGCGCCAAGGTGTCCGGTGCGAAGGCCGGCAAGGAGGGCGTGAAGGTCGACTACGCCGACGGCTCCGGGAGCCAGTCGGTCACCGTGGACCGCGTTGTCGTCGCGATCGGCCGGCGGCCGTTCACGAAGGAGCTGCTGGCCGAGGGCACCGGCGTCGCGCTCGACGCGAAGGGCTTCATCCAGGTCGACGACCACTGCCGCACCGGTGCGGAGAACGTCTGGGCCGTCGGCGACTGCGTGCGCGGGCCGATGCTCGCGCACAAGGGCAAGGAGGAGGGCGTCGCGGTCGCCGACATGATCGCGGGCCTCTACGGGCACGTGAACTACCGGGCGATTCCCTCCGTCATCTACACGGCGCCCGAGATCGCCTGGGTCGGCCAGTCGGAGGAGCAGGCGAAGGCGGCGGGGCGCAGCGTGAAGGTGGGGAGCTTCCCGTTCGCCGCCAGCGGCCGCGCGAAGGCCATGGAGGCGGGCGCCGGCTTCTGCAAGGTCGTCGCGGACGCCGCGAGCGACGAGATCCTCGGCGTGCACATCATCGGGCCGATGGCCGGGGAGCTGATCGCCGAAGCCGTGCTCGCGATGGAGTATTCCGCGAGCAGCGAGGACCTCCAGCGCACGATGCACGCGCACCCGACGCTGTCCGAGGCGCTGCACGAGGCGGCGCTGGCCGCGGACAAGCGGGCGATCGACATCCCGAACCGCTAGGTCCGCCGCCTCGCGCTGATGATGCCCGGCATCGCGGCAAGCCGCGCGAGCAGGCGCGTCAGCTCGTCCATGTCGCCGACGGCGACCCGCAGCGAGAGGTCCGCGCTGCCCTGGGCGGCGTCGCCCTGGGACGCGAGCCGCTCGATGTCGATGTGCTCCTCGGCGACGACCGTCGTCACGTCGCGCAGCAGGCCGCGACGGTCCATCGCGTGCACGACGATGTCGACCGGGTAGCGGCGGCCCGGCGCCTGTCCCCAGTCCACCTGCAGGAGCCGCTGCGGCGAGCGCGCCGCCAGCCGCGCGAGGTTGCGGCAGCCCGAGCGGTGCAGCGTGACGCCGCGGCCGACCGTGACGTAGCCGGTGATCGGCTCCGGAGGCACCGGGTTGCAGCAGCGCGCGTACGTCGACATCAGGTTGCCGACGCCCTCGACCTGCACGGCGGCGGCGCGCTCGGGTTTCAGGGCGCCGATGGGCGGGAGGTCCTCCCCGGGCCGCTGGGCCGGCCTGCCGCGCAGGCGCCGCTCGATGGCCCCGGAGACCTGCGCGAGCGAGATGTCGCCCGCGCCGATCGCGAGGTAGAGCGCCTCCGCGCCCGGCAGGCCGAACTCGCCGATCACGTCAGAGACGATCGAGTGCTCGCCGCCGAGGCGCTCGAGCTCGCGCTCGAACATCTCGCGGCCTTCGCGGCTGTTCTCGCCGCTGTCCTGCCGCTTGAACCAGGCCCGCACCTTGGCGCGCGCGCGGGGCGAGGCGAGGAATCCTTCGCGCTCCACCATCC
>DASSUY010000053.1:0-35334 GCA_035706525.1 Steroidobacteraceae bacterium | reverse complement strand
CCGTGCAGGCCCGTGGCCGCGACTTCGCCGCAGGCATACAGGCCGGGCAGCGAGGTCGCGCCCGAGGAGTCCGTCGCGATGCCGCCCATGTGGAAGTGGGCGGCGGCCGTGACCGGAAGGGCGCCATGCGGATCGAGCCCCGCGGCGCGCGCGATCGCGACGCTCCCGGGGAAGCGCCGCTCGAGTTCCGCGACCGGCGAGACGTCGAGCAGGACCTCGCGCCCGGCGAGGCGACGCGCCGCCACCGCGCGCGCGACGACGTCACGGGGGGCGAGCTCGGCGTCGGGATGGACCTCGGTCATGAAGCGCCGGCCGGCATCGTCGAGGAGCACCGCGCCGGCCCCGCGCAGGGCCTCCGTCAGGAGCGGCAGCCGCTCGCCGCCGACGGCGAGCGCGGTCGGGTGGAATTGCACGAACTCGAGGTCGGAGAGAGCGGCGCCGGCGCGGGCCGCGGCGGCGAGTCCCGATCCGCGGGAACTGGACGGGTTCGTCGAATGCTCGAAGCAGGCGCCGATGCCGCCCGTCGCGAGCACGACCTGCGGCGCGGCCACGACGAGGCGGCTGCCGTCGGCGCGCTCGAGCAGCACGCCGGCCGCGCGACCACCCGAGAGCAGGAGGTCGACGAGCTCGAACCCCTCGAGCACGCGGATGTCGGGACGGCGGAGCACGGCGGCGCGCAGCGCCTGCATGACGGAAGCGCCCGTGCGGTCGCCGCCGGCGTGGACGATGCGGGCGTGCCCGTGGCCTGCCTCGCGCCCGAGCCGCAGGGCGCCCGACGCGTCGCGGTCGAATTGCGTGCCGAGCCGCTCGAGCCAGTCGATGCGCCCGGGCGCGGCGTCGGTGACGAGGGCGGCGATCGCCGCATCCGTGAGTCCCGCGCCGACGCGACGGGTGTCCTCGGCATGCTGCGCCGGGCTGTCGCCGGCGCCGATCGCGGCGGCGATGCCGCCCTGCGCGAGCTGCGAGGAACCCTCGCCGATCAGGCCGTCGGCGACGAGCGCGCAGCCCTCGAGCGCGAGCGCCGCCGTGAGGCCCGCGATGCCTCCGCCCACGACGACGACCGGCGCGTCGATGCGCTCGGGCGAATTCACGCGCGCACCTCCAGCATGCGCGTGACGGCGCGCCGCGCGCGCTCGGCGACCGCCGGCGCGACCTTCACCTCGTGCTTCATGTCGCGCAGCGACGCAGCGATGCCGGCGAGCGTGATCCGCTTCATGTGCGGGCAGAGGTTGCAGGGGCGCACGAACTCGACGTCGCGGACTTCGGCGGCGACGTTGTCCGACATGGAGCACTCCGTGACCATCACGACGCGCGGCGGGCGGTTCTTCTCGACCCAGGAGATCATGCCGGCCGTCGAGCCCACGAAGTCGGCCTCGGCGAGCACGTCGGGCGGGCACTCCGGGTGCGCGATGACGCGGATGCCGGGATGGTCCTTGCGGTAGCTGCGAAGCTGCTCGCCGGTGAACCGCTCGTGCACCATGCAGCTGCCTTCCCAGAGGATCACCTCGACGCCGGTCTGCGAGGCGACCCAGCGGCCGAGGTACTGGTCGGGGAGGAAGATCACGCGGTCCGTGCCGAGCGACTCGACGACCGCCACCGCGTTGCCCGAGGTGCAGCAGATGTCCGACTCCGCCTTCACCTCGGCGGAGGTGTTGACGTAGGTGACGACGGGCACGCCGGGGTAGCGCTGGCGCAGCAGGCGCACGTCGGCGCCCGTGATCGACTCCGCGAGCGAGCAGCCCGCGCGCAGGTCCGGGATCAGCACTGTCTTCTCGGGGGAGAGGATCTTCGCCGTCTCGGCCATGAAGTGGACGCCGGCCATGACGATGACCTCCGCGTCGGTCTCCGCGGCCATGCGGGCGAGGGCGAGCGAGTCGCCGCGAAGGTCGGCGACGCCGTGGAAGATGTCCGGCGTCATGTAGTTGTGCGCGAGCACGACCGCATGGCGCTGCTTCTTGAGCGCCTCGATCTCGGCGATCAGGGGCTCGAGGGCGGCGATCTCGGCGTCGGGCAGGATGCCCGCCAGGTTCCTCACGGCACTCACTCCATGCATTTATGCTCGGAGTGAGCATTATAGATCAGTAGAGCCGGGCGCGCACGACCTCTTTGCGGAAGCGGAAAAGCTTTGCGGGACGGCCCCTTGCGGGCCTCTCGAGCCCGCGCGTCGCCTCCAGGAAGCGGCCATTCTCGACCAGCCGCCGGAAGTTCTGCTTGTGCAGCCGCATGCCGGTCAGGGCCTCGACGGTGCGCTGCAGCTGCAGCAGCGTGAAGGTCTCCGGCAAGAGCTCGAAGACGACCGGGCGGTACTTCAGCTTGCCGCGCAGGCGCCCGAGCGCCGTCGCGACGATGCGGCGGTGGTCGGAGGCGAGCTCCGTGCCCGCGGGCGGCCCTTCGCCCGGGCGGGCGCCGTGGTCGCGATGGAATTCCGGCACGAGCGCGGCCTCGTACAGGAGCTCGTAGCGCTCGAGCACGCGGATCGGGTCCCAGCTGCGGCTGTCGCCGAAGTTCGCGCGCAGCCGATGCCGACGTGCGGGGTCGGACCCCGCCCAGGCGGCGAGTGCGGGCAGGAGTTCCGTCCGGACCTCGCCCGGCACGCCGGCCCGGCGGTCTTCCCAGGGGAGGAGGGCGTAGGCGTCGATCCAGGCGGCACCCGGCGCGGGCTGCGCCTCGCGCACGAGGCCGAGGTAGGCGACCGACAGGTGGCGGATCTCCTGCGCCGTGCGATGGCGATCGCGGTCGCCGAAGGTGTAGAGCTGCTCGACGTAGCCGACCGAGACGCCCGTCTGCGCCGAGATCCAGCGCCTGAGGCCGAGCTCGAGCGTCTCGTCCCCGTCGACGTCGAGGAGGCCCGACGGCAGGGCGGGCGCGATTTCGCCCGGCTTCGATGCCGTCAGGATGCGCGGCTGGTCGGCCGTGACCGCGACGATCACGGCATCGAGGCCCACGGACAGGCGTCGTGGCATCGCCTGATGATGCCACAGGCCGCCCGCGCCACTTCAGGCGGCCAGCGGCCTCCCGTCGGGTGGCCGCTGGCGGGCGCCGGTCAGTGGCGAGGCGTCTCCCAGTAGCGGGGCGCCTTGTAATAGTCGAACGCGCGGTCGCGGAAATCCTGCCCGTCGTTCCGGGTCAGGTCCTCGATCGAGCCGGCCGGCGCCGCCTCGAGCAGCTCCTTCGTGAAGTCGACGACGTAGGTGTTGCGTCCCTTGTCGTACTTGAGCGAGGACCAGGGCACGGGATGGTATTTCTCCGCCATGCCGAGGAAGCCCCCGAACGACAGCACGGCGAACATGATGTTGTTCGAGAGCTTGTCGAGCATGATGTCCTCGACCTCGCCGATTTTCTTGCCGGCTGCATCGTGCACGTTCGTGCCGATGACGGTAGTCGCGCGGATGGCCGAAGTGTGGCCGCTGGCAGTGGGCATGGTATTCGCTCCCGGTGAAGTTGGATGACAGCCGCAACTTAACCGGCGACGGCGCCGCGTCCTGCCGGAAGCGCTCGGCAGCCGATGTCGGAGGACGGGCCCGGATTTGTCAGTTCGGCCGCATGGGGTGCAGCATGTCGGCATGAGCCGGGCATTCGTCAAGGAGAGCGACGCCGACGACGGCGGGCCGCTCGCGGAGCTTAAGGTCAGCCCGCACCGGAACCTCGTGACGCCGGAGGGCCAGGCCCGGATCGAGGAGACGGTCGAGCATCTCCGCGCGGAGCTCTCGGCCGCGCGCGCCGCGGAGGACCGCGCGGCGATCCGCCGCATCCAGCGGGACCTTCGCTACTGGAGCGAGCGGCAGCGCACCGCGGAGGTCGTGCCGCCGCCGGCGCCCGGCGGAAAGGCGCGCTTCGGCTCGCGGGTGGCGCTCGAGCGCGAGGACGGCCGCCGGATCGAATTCCGGATCGTCGGCGAGGACGAAGCCGACCCGGGGGCCGGGAAGATCTCCTGGGTGTCGCCGCTCGCGACGCGCCTGATCGGCGCCGAAGTCGGCGACGCCGTCGAACTGCCGGACGGCCCCGCCGAGGTCGCGGGGATCGACTGAGCGCTCAGCCCGCGCGCAAGAGCGCCATTCCGGCGAAAAGGCCGCCGACCGATGCGACGAAGGACGCGATGACGTAGAAAGCGGCCGTCGCGGTCGCGCCGCGCTGCCAGAGCACGGCCGCGTCGAGCGCGAACGCCGAGAAGGTCGTGAAGCCGCCGAGGATGCCGGTGACCAGGAAGAGCTTCGTGCCGTGGCTGACGCCCGCGTCGTGCAGCGCGAGCCATTCCGCGAGCGCCCCCATGGCGAAGCAGCCGACGACGTTGACGATGAGCGTGCCCGCCGGGAAATCCGGCCCGAACCCGGCGAGCGCCGCGCGCCCGACGCCGTAGCGAAGCGCGCTGCCGAGTCCGCCGCCGAGGAACACCCAGGCGGCGGCTGCGAGTCCCTGCGTCATGGGCTGCGCGGCGGGCTAGAGCGCCGGACCCGCGTCCGCACCCAGCATCGCCTTGCGCACCATCGGCACGGGCGGGCCGCCGAAGGACAGGAAGCGGTCGTGGAACTCGCCCCAGGCCGCGCGGCCGCCGCGGCTCGCGGTCCAGTCGTCGCGCAGCTTCAGGATCATCAGCTTGCCGAGCGTGTAGTTGAGGTAGCCGGGGTCGTAGGTGCCGCGCGCCGCCTGTTGCTGGGCGTTGCCCGGATCCTGGAACGCCTGCGCGAGGAACATCTTCTCGCAGTCCGCGACCTTCATGCCCTGCGTGTGCATGCCGATCGCGCAGAGGTAGCGCACGTCGCGGTACAGCGCCTTGCTGAGCTGTCCCACGCGGTATTCGGCGCGGCCGCCGGGCAGGCCGCCCGAGAGGCCCGCTTCCCACATCATTTCCTCCGCGTAGTGCGCCCAGCCTTCCGTGAATGAGTACCCCGGGAACAGCCGCGCGATCAGGCTCTTCGCGCGGTTCCAGTGCAGCGAGTGCAGGAAGTGGCCCGGCCACACCTCGTGCACGGACGTCGACATGAGGTCGGCGACGCCCGGCGTGTAGGCGTCGCGCTTCGCCTTGGGCCAGGTGGGGTCGGGCGGCGCGATGTAGTACGTCGAGGGCATGCCGACGTCGTAGGGACCGGCCGGATTGATGTAGGCGAAGTTCGTCGCCTGGTACGGCGGCGCCTGGTCGACGAGGATCGGGTCGTCGGAGGGGATGGTCGCGAGCTTCTGGTCGACGACGAAGGCGCGCAGCACGTCGAGCTGCTTGCGCGCGCCCTCGACGGCGCCGCCCTCGGGGCGGTGCGACTTCATCTTCGCGGTGCAGCCCTTGCGGTCCGTGCCGGGCGCGAACTCGCGGCAGGCCTCGTCGAGCGCGGCGAGGTTGCGCGCGAGATCCGCCTCGCCGATCGCCTTCAGCCGGTCCAGCGGGATGTCGACGCCCTCGGTGCGTTTCAGCATCTCGGCGAAGAGCTCCGCGCCGATCGCGAAGTCCTCGGTCTGCGTGGCCCGCTGGGCCTCGAGCCAGTCGGCGAGCGACTGGAACGCGGCGATCGCCCGGCCGTTCGCCTCCGCGTAGGCCTTCTGCAGCGCCTCGTCCTTGACCTCGGCGAATGCCCTTGGCGCGTCGTCGCGCAGGAAAGGCACCATGCCGCCGAAGTTCGCGATGCCCTCGTCAATCCAGCTGCGCGGCATCGGCGCGCGGAGGTTCGCCCGGATCTGCGCGGTGGCGGCGGGAATCGCGTCGAGCCACCTCGTGAAATCCTGGAGGCGCTGCTCCGGCGGCGCATAGGGTTTCGTCAGGTAGGGATCCGGCGAGAGGAAATCGAGGCCCCAGTCGAAATAGAAAGTCGGGTTGCGGAAGGGCCACTCGGCCTTCTCGAGCCAGAAGAGGTTCCGGTCGACGACGGCGAGCAGGTAGTCGCGCTCGAAGCGCTGGTCGTCCGTCAGCCCGGCGTCGTCGAAGGCGCGGGCCTTCTCCGCGATCCCCTTGAGCCGCGCGATCTCCGCGGCGATGCCTTCCCTGGACCAGTCCGGCAGCTGGCCCGCGTACTCCTTGCGGCCGGCCGCAAAGGCCATCGTGGGATGGGCGGCCAGGAAATCGTCCACGAACTGCTGCACGAAGGCCGGCCATCCGGATTCCGCGGCGGGCGCGGGTTTCTGTCCGCAGGCGGCGAGCAGGGCGGAGAGGAGGACGGCGGCGAAGGCTGTGCGCATGGCGGCTCCGGATCCGGCGAAGCGCGGACGGTAACAGCGGGCGCGGCAGGCGTCGAGTGTGCCGCGGCGAGAACAGGCACGGCCGCCCGTGGTCGAACCCGCGTGAAGGCCAGCTTCCTGGCGGCCGCCGCCGCCGCATTGCTCGCCGTCCCGGCGATGGCGGCGGATCGGATTGCCGTCACGGGCGGCGTGGTGGACGTGGAGCTCGCGCGGCCGGCGCCCGGACTCGACCGCGCGGCGCTGCTCGCCTGGGTGCGCCGGTCCGCCGAGACCGTCGCGGCGTTCTACGGGCGGTTTCCGGTCGAGTCGACGCGCCTCGTCGTCGCGCCGGTCGCCGGACGGGGCGTGAGCGGCGGGCGAACCTGGGCGGATTCACGCGGCGGCCTCATTCGCCTGCGCGTTGGCGTCGCGACGACGGCGGATGCGTACGCGGACGACTGGATCCTCGTCCACGAGATGACGCACCTCGCGCTGCCGTCCCTGCCGGAGAACCAGGCCTGGCTGGAGGAAGGCCTCGCCACTTACGTCGAGTCCATCGCGCGTGCGCAGGCGGGCGCGCTCAGCGAGGAAAAAGTCTGGGCCGGTTTTGTGAAGGGCATGCCGAACGGCCTGCCCGGCGCCGGCGACCGCGGGCTCGACCGCACGCATACCTGGGGCCGCACCTACTGGGGCGGCGCGCTCTTCTGCCTGCTCGCGGACCTTCGCATCCGTCGCGCGACCGGCGGCCGGCGGGGCCTGCCCGATGCGCTCCGCGCCATGCTCGCGAGCGGCAACCTGCAGGGTGAGTCGACGGCCGCCGAAGTCCTCGCGACGGGCGACCGCGCGCTCGGCGTCGCGGTGCTCGTGCCGCTCTACGAAGCCATGAAGGACGCGCCGGTCGGCACCGACCTCGAGGCGCTCTGGTCGCGCCTCGGCGTCATCCCGGCGGGACGCGGGGTGCGCTTCGACGACAGCGCGCCGGAGGCGGCGCTACGCCGCGCGCTGACGCGGGCGCCAGAAATGCCGGTAAGTGGATGAACTTCAATAGCTTGCAGTTGTAATCTCAAGTCTAGTCTCCACCGCCGGTCGCCTCCCGGCATAGGACTAAGAGGCAGTTACGCAGCCGGCGAGGCGCGCCATACTCGGCCGGACCGCAGCCTGCGGCAGGAGGATTGCCATGAAAACGATGACTGGCGCGCTGGTTTCGTCGGCGCTCGCGATGGTGCTGTGCGCCTGCGGCACGCCCACCATGGCGAAGAACAAGATCGATCCGGAGAAGCTGACCAAGGTCGACTGCTCGAGCCTGCACTTCAGCGACGAATTCCTGCAGAAGTATCCGGACGCGCCGAAGGCCTGCATCGAGGCCCGCGAGTACAACGGCAAGCGCTACGCCAAGTTCAAGGCGAAGGTCTACCTCAACAGCGCGGACCGTACGACCGTGACGCTGCAGAGCCCGCAGGGCGAGGACCTCTCGACGTTCAGCATCCGGCCGGGCAAGGACCTGTCGGTCAACGTCAAGGGGACGAGGACGCGCTTCCAGGACCTGCATGAAGGCGACCCGATCAGCTTCTGGGTCTCCGAGGACCGCATGTCCGCCAGCGAGCTGCCGGGCTCGACGGACGAGCAGTGGTCCGTGCTGCCGCCGGTCAAGTGACTCGATCCATCCACAGGAGGCATGACCCTTGAAGACGAAACACGGCGTGCATGCCATTGCGGCACTTGCGCTGCCGCTCGCGGCCGCGAGCGCGCTCGCAGACAGCCCGATGGCGTCAGACACCAAGATTGCCTGCAGCGAAGTGAAGTACAGCTCGGAGTTCCTCGCGAAGTACCCGGATGCGCCGGCGGCCTGCGTCGAGGCGGTCGAGAAGGACGGCAAGCGCTATGCGAAGTTCAAGGCGCGTGTCTACCTCAACAGCAAGGACCGCACGACGGTGGAACTGCTGAACACGCGCGGCGACGGCCTCTCGACGTTCAGCTTCAAGCCGGCCGCGGATGCGGGCGTCGTCATCGACGGAAAGAAGGTCCCGTTCCACGACCTCAAGGTCGGCGAGAAGATCTCCTTCTGGGTGTCGGCGGATCGCCTGACCGCCTCCGAACAGCCGGGCGACACGGCCGAGTCCTGGTCCGTCCTGCCGCCGCAGTAAAGGGGACAGCCACCTTTAAAGGTGGCTGGCACCTTATAAAAGGGGGCAGGCACCTTTAAAGGTGCCTGCCCCCTTTATCGTGCCGGCGTGATCTCGAGGTCCTGGTAGTCGAAGCTGAAGTCGGCGACCGGCGAGAACCGCTTCATCTCGATGCGCGCGGGCTTCCCCGACGCGTCGAGCTGGAAGCTCACGAAGGCCGGCTCGATCAGCGGGTCCGGCCAGCGCGCGACGAAGGTGTCGTAGGCCCAGTGCTCCAGCGGCCCGACCATGCCGGGCGTCTGCCGGAAGTCGATCGTGAGCGCGCCGCCGGATTCGCGGACTTCGATCGGTCCGTACCAGGGGTCCGCGTAGCGGCCCGCGTAACCCGAGGCCGGCAGCGAAGGCTTCGATTCCGGGCGCGAGGCGCCGGCTGCGCGCTGGGCCTCGAGCCCGGCGGCGATGCGCGCATCCATGAAATCCTTGAACGCCTTCGGCCAGTCGTGCTTCGGGAGGCCGAGGTAGTGGTCCAGCAGCTCGTAAACGAGCCCCGGCGCGAACTCGTTGTCCTCCGAGTTGTTCGCGACGGCGATCCCCACGTTCTTCTCCGGGATCAGCAGGATCAGCGTCCGGAAGCCCTGCGTGCCGCCGCTGTGCTGGATGACGCGGTGGCCGCGGTAGTCCTGCACGACCCAGCCGAGCGCATAGGCGCGGAACTGCGGGATGGCATCGGCCAGCGGCCCCGGAAGCTGCGTCGGCGGCACGGGCACCACGGCTTTCCACATCTCGTGACCCGCCTCGGCTGAGAACAGCCGCTCATCCGGGCCCGGCAATCGCCCGCCCGCGAGCTGCACGAGCAGCCAGCGCGCGATGTCGTTGGCGCCCGCCGCGATCGCACCCGCCGGGCCCGCGTTGGCGCCGATCGCCACCTTCTTCTCGTCGAAGGCCTGCTGCGGTCCCGTGCCGCGCAGCTCGCCGAGGCGCCCGTGCGGGAAGGCGCGGTTCGGGGCGACCAGGCGATCCACGTCGTTCGTGACGCTCGTCGTCATGCCGAGGGGCCGGAAGATGCGCGACTCGACGAAGTGCTCCCAGGTCTCGCCGCTCACGGCCTCCACGAGCTGGCCGGCGGCGACATAGAGCACATTGTCGTAGGCGAAACCGGAGCGGAAGCTGGTCGCCGGCTTCAGGAAGCGCAGGCGGCGCACGGTCTCGGCGCGGCTGATCGTCGTCGTCGGGATGAACATCAGGTCGCCCTGGCCGAGGCCGAGTCCGCTACGGTGCACGAGAAGGTCACGGACCGTGATCTCGCGCGTCACCCAGGGGTCGTAGAGGCGGAACTCCGGCATGTGGTCGATCACGCGGTCGTCCCAGCCGAGCTTTCCTTCGTCGACGAGGATCGCGAGCGCGGCCGTCGTGAAGGCCTTCGTGGTCGAGCCGATCTGGAACAGCGTGTCGGGGTCGACCGGGGTCGGCGAACCGAGCTTCTTCACGCCGTAGCCGCGCGCGAGCGTCACGGCGCCGTCCTCGACGAGGGCGACGGCCGCGCCCGGGACCCCGGAGGCCTTCATGACTTCCTCGACGCGCGCGTCGAATCCCTGCGGTGGCGCGGCGAGCGCGAGCGCCGGCAACGCGGTGAGGGCGAGCAGGGCAAGTCTGCGCATGAGGTCCTCCGGGACGGGCGTCAGGCGGCGGCCGCTCATCCGGCGAGGCAGGCGTCGACGAGGCGCTCGAGCGCATCGCCGCCGCGCATCGGGTCCGCGACCGGCAGGCCCAGCTCCCGCGAAGTCCGTTCCATGAGCGCCTCGGCTTCAGCGGCCGCGAGCGCGGCCGTGTTGAAGCTGATGCCGCCGCAACGGATCCCGCGATTCGTCAGCGAGCCCATCGCGACGTGGCGCTCGATGGCGAGCGGAAGCGAAGGCGTCGGGAATCCCGGGTAGCCGAGGAGTTCCCGGCGCCCCGGTTCGTGGCAGAGCACGAAGACGTCCGGCTGGCTCCCGTGCAGGAGGCCGAGCGACACGCCGGCATAGGCGGGGTGGAACAGCGAGCCCTGGCCCTCGATCACGTCCCAGTGGTCCGGGGCCGCATCGGGCGAGAGCACTTCGGCGGCGCCCGCGATGAAGTCGGAGATGACGGCGTCCATCGGCATGCCGCTGCCCGCGATCATGATGCCGGTCTGCCCCGTGGCACGGAAATCCGCCGCGACGCCCCGCCGGCGCATCGCCGCCGCGATCGCGAGCGCCGTGTACTTCTTGCCGAGCGCGCAGTCCGTGCCGACCGTGAGCAGCCGCTTGCCGCTGCGCTTGCGGCCGGTGCCGATGGGGAGCTGGGCGGGGGGCGTCCGGACGTCGATCAGCCGCCGCTCCAGTCGTTCGGCAGCCGCCTTCAGGGCCGGCACGGCGGCGAGCCTGCCGTGCATGCCGGATACGAGGTCGAGCCCCGCCTCGAGGCCTTCCAGCAGGCCCGGGATCCACTCCGGCTTCAGCACGCCGCCCGTGTTCGCGACGCCGATGACGAGCGAGCGCGCGCCGCGCGCCTTGGCTTCGCGCGGCGCGAGTCGGGGCAGGCCCGTCGTGATCGTGCAGCCCGGGCTCGCGAACTCGCCGATGCAGAGCCCGCGCGCCCAGTCGCGCAGCCCGAACGCCGTCTTGGCGTACCCCGCCTCGGTCGTGTCGCCGAGGAAGAGCAGGTAGGGCGCGGGCAGTGAGACGACGAGCGAGGCCCTGCCGGTCAGAATCGCACCCCGAGCGAGAGGCCGATCGTCCTCGGCCGGATGATCGAGATGGCGGCTGCGCCGGCCGGGAACGTGCCCGGCGAGAGGTAGTCGGTGATCCCGTCCTCGTCCGTGAGGTTCCTGCCGTAAAGCTCGAGCGACCAGTTGTCCCACAGGATGCCGGTGCGGAGGTCGACGGTCGTATAGGCGTCCGCCTCGATGCGCGCCGACGTCGGGTCCAGCGGGTCGACGCGGTCGCTGAAGCCCACGGGCCGTTCGCCCGTGTACGCGACCTGGCCGCCGACGTAGGCGGTCGCGTCGCCGAAGGCGTTCCACTCGTAGTCGCCGCCGAGCGTGAGCGTCCATTCCGGCACGAACGGCAGCGCGTCCCCGTCGAATCCGCCCACGAGGATCGGATCCGTGTCCTCCGTCAGCTGGGCGTCCGTGTACGCGCCGGAGAGCGACAAGGTGAGCCCGCCGGACCGGGTCGTCGCCGTGAACTCGAGGCCCTTGCTCTCGGCCGTGCCGCCGTTCGCGTTGACGCCGAAGTCGTTGATGACCTGGAACAGCTGGATGTCCTCCCAGTCGAGGAAGTAGGCCGCGACGTCGAGCGTGAAGCTGCCGCTCGAGTTGCCCGTGCGCAGGCCGATCTCATAGTTCGTCAGCTCGTCCGAGTCGTAGGTCGCGGGCGCATCCGCACCCGGCGGCAGCACGTTCGGGCCTCCCGGGCGGAAACCGGTCGCGACGCGCAGGTACGCCGAGGTCGTGTCGCTGAACTCGTAGCGCGGCGAGAACGACCAGGTGACGGGGCTCTCCGACGAACGCAGGTTGTCGAACCCGCCCTCCAGCACGACATTGGGATCGCCCGGCGCCCCGCCGACGAGGAACGCCGGGAGCTCGATCCGCTGGAACTGGTCGGCATCCTGGTCGTTTTCGCTCCAGCGGGCGCCGAACGAGAGGTCGAAGCGGTCGGTGACGTGCCAGGTCGCGTTGCCGAAGAGGGCGATCTCCTCGTATGTGGAATTGAGGAAGACGTCGGCCACGAAGGGCACGTCGGCCGCCGGACGGTTCGTGCCCGGCTCGACGGCGACGAAGCGCTGCGGGTTGATGCCGGAGTCCTCGTCCGTGTAGTACGCCCCGAGCAGCCACTCGAAGCGGTCGCTCTCGGGCGAGACCAGGCGGAATTCCTGGCTGAACTTGTCGGTGGCAGTCGTCTGCGACAGGATGGCCGAGAGCGGCCTGTCGGTCGTCCCCAGCGTGCTGTACCCGAGCGTGTAGAACTGGGCGGTCGTGACGCCGAGGCCGAGGCCGTCGATCCCGGCGATGTCGCGCTCGAGGTCCTCCGAGAATTCGCTGTAGCTCGTGACGGATTCGAGGGTCACCCCGCCGAGGTCCCAGTTGAGCGTCGCGCTGTAGACGCGGTAGTCGATGTCGGTCGGCTCTTCCTGGTAGCGGGAGGCGACGCGTCCGCCGTAGACGGGTTGCAGCGTGACCGGGTCGACCTCGAACGCGCTGGCGTTGTCGGACTGGATGTTCTGGGCCTGCACCGCCAGCTCCAGCGAGAAGCGCTCCGACGGGGCGATGAGCGCCGCGACGCGGCCGCCGCTCGACTCGCTGGCGTTCAGTTCATTTTGGACTCGCGTGCTCGCGATCGTCACCGAGGGGTCCTGGGCGGCCGGAATCGGGTTGTTGCCGATCGATTTCGTGTATCCGCCGTTCGAACGGAAGAACCCGCTGGCGCGGATCGCGAAAGCGTCGCTCACCGGCAGGTTCACCATGCCGGTCGCGTTCCAGCCCGACCCGGCGCCGCTCGTGTCCTCGAACGCAGCCTGGACCCGGCCTTCGAACCCGTCGGTGGACGGCTTGTTCGTCACGTACTTGATCACGCCGCCGAGCGAGCTCGCCCCGTACAGGGTCCCCTGGGGACCGCGCAGGACTTCCACCCGCGCCATGTCGAAGGTGTCGAAGTCGCCCGAGAGGATGGCGCCGTTCGCAAGTCCGCTGCTCGAGCCGAAGGGCACGTCGTCGACGTAGATGCCGATCGTCGAGGCGACCCCGCCCGTGTTGATGCCGCGCATCGCGATGCGGGTGACGCCCGGCGTGCTCGAATTGAAGCTGAGGCCGGGGATGAGCGACGCCAGGTCCTCGAAGCTGGTCGCCTGCTGGCGCTCGAGGGCGTCGCCCGGGAGCACCGAGACCGACATCGGGATGTCGGCGAGCGATTCGGCCCGCTTCTGCGCCGTCACGAAGACCTCGCCGAGCGGCGCCGCCGTCTCCGCGGCGGCCGCGGCGGCGGCCAGGGCCAGCGCGACCGCGCTGGCGATCGTCAGGGCATTCCGCCCGGTTCGCTCGTTCATGATCCGTTCCCCTGTGGTGATTTGGCCGGCGCCGGCACCCACACGGTGCCGAGCAGCCGCCGGAAATTGCCGCCCAGCACCGCCTCGATGCCGGCGTCGTCGTAGCCGCGGCGGATGAGCGCCTCGGCGAGGTCGTAAACCTTTCGCGGGTGGTCGAAGCCGTCCGTGTCGAGCTTCTCCCGGAAGGCGTAGCTCGACTTGTACGACGCCATCAGCTCCTTGCGCTGCTTGGCCGGCATGTCGTCGTAGCCGTTCAGGTCCGCGTCCGAGCCGATGCCGACGTGCTCGATGCCGGCGAGCTTCACCACGTGGTCGATGTGGTCGACGATGTGCTCGACGGTCGTCGGCTCGCGGTCGCGGACGAAGTTGCGCACGCCCGTGATGCCCATGACGCCGCCCTTGGCGGCGAGCTTCCGGATCGCTTCGTCGGTCTTGAGCCGCGGGTGGTCGTTCAGCGCGCGGCAGTTCGAGTGGGTGATCGCGATGGGGCCCTTCGAGAGCTCGATCGCGTCGAGCGTCGTGCGGTCGCCGCAGTGCGAGGCGTCCACCAGCATGCCGACCTCGTTCATCGCCGCGATGATCGCGGCGCCGAAGTCGCTGACTCCGCCGTCCACCCGGTCGGTGCCGCCGGTGCCGAGGAAGTTCTGGCTGTTGTAGGTGAGCTGCGAGCAGCGCTGGCCGAGCTGGTGGAAGGCCTTGACGTCCTCCGCCTTGCGGAAGTGCTCGGAGTTCTGCACGCCCATGATCACCGCGCAGCGTCCCTCGGCCTTGGCCCGGTCGAGGTCGTCGGCGCGGTCCACCAGCAGGAACAGGTCGGGGTTCCGTGCGCAGAAGCCCTGCCAGGCCGCGAGGAAGCCGAGCGTCTCCTCGACGACCGCGGGTCCCCCGGTGCCCACGGAGTTGTGGAAGCCGGTGATCCCGCTCTCGCGGAACTCGCGCACCTGCCCCTCGGTGAGCGGCGTCGAGTACGCCTCCGGCGAGAAGTCGAGCTTGAGCGGGGCGAGCATGTCGATGACGAGCGAGCGCTTCACGAGGTCCACGGCGCGCGTGGAATAAGGCGGCGCGTCCGCGAATACGCGAACGCTCGCGAGATTCAGCATCGGGAAGCCGAGCCCGAGCGCGGCGCTCCCGGCCGCTCCCTGCAGGAAGCGCCGCCGGCTGGCACGGCGGGCCCTGGAAGTCGCCATCACACCCCGCAAGGCAAAACTATCCTCAACGGAAATAGTAATCCTGATCGGAGAATTGTCAATCGACGCCGGCGTTCAGGCCGGCGAGCCCCAGCCGCCGTCGGGGTAGGAGACCTTGCCGCGCTCGAAGACCATCGCGGGCGTGCGGTCGCGCGCGACGAAGAGCGTGCCGTCGAGGTCGTTGATGTCGCAGAGCTGCCCGAGCAGCCAGGCCGGCGCCATCGCGAGGCTGCTGCCGACCATGTTCCCGACCATCACGCCGAGGCCGTGGCGGCGCGCCTCGGCCGCCATCGCGAGGCCCTCGGTCAGCCCCCCGCACTTGTCGAGCTTGATGTTGACCACGTCGAAGCGGCCGACCAGCGGCTCGATCTCGGAAAGTCCCTGCACGCTCTCGTCGGCCGCGACCGGGATCGGGCAGCGGAAGCCGTCGAGCTCGGCGTCGCGCCCGCGCGCGAACGGCTGCTCGACGAGCTTGACCTGGGCGGCGACGAGGTCGGGCATCAGCGAGGCGAGGCTGTGGGCGCTGTAGCCCTGGTTGGCGTCGACGCCGAGCCAGCAGTCTGGCCGCGCGCGTCGCACGGCGCGCACGCGCTCGGCGTCCAGCGAAAGCTCGCCCGTCAGCTTCAGCTTGAGCTGTTTCGCCTGCGCGTACTCGACGGCCTTGGCCGCCATCGACGCGGGATCGCCGGCCGGGATCGTGAACGTCGTGAGGAGGGGACGCGGGCGCTCGAGGCCCGCGATGCGCCAGGCCGGCTGGCCGAGCCGCTTCGACTCGAGGTCCCAGAGCGCGCAGTCGATCGCGTTGCGCGCGCCGCCGGGCGGCAGCAGGCGGCGCAGCGACTCGCGGTCGACGCCCGCCTCGACGTCGGCCCGCACGCGCTCGATCTCGGCGCACATGTGCTCCACGCCGTCGTCGAGGTAGTAGACGCCGGCCGCCTCGCCGGAGCCGGTCGCGCCGCCGTCGGCGACGTGGACGACCACCGCGTCCACGTCCGTGAACGTGTAGCCGGTGATCGTGAAGGGCGCGGAAAGCGGAATCTTCTCCCGGACGACCTCGAGGCGCATCAGTAGTTCACGCTGAGGCCGACGAGGTGGTAGGCGACCGCGACCCAGGCGCAGACGAGGCCCGCGAGCGCGAGCAGCACGGCCCAGATCTTGCCGAAGATCCGCCGGCGCGCCTTGAACACGACGACGAGGTGGTGCAGCAGCAGCACGAGGCCCGCGAACACGGCGATCGTGCCGACGACGTGCAGCAGGATCACCAGCCAGTCGAAGCGCGCCGACAGGAACTTGAGGTCGGAGAACATCATCATGATGACGCCGATCCAGCCGCCGATCGCGACCAGGGAGAGCAGGGCGCCGATGCGGCCGTGGCGGTACGCCTTCGCTTCCGCCCCGGCGAAGGGCAGCGGGCGGGCATAGCGCCGGCGCAGGACGGCGGTCACCGGCCAGAACAGGACCGTCAGCGCGAGCACGCCGAGGCTCGCGATCGTCGCGGGCATGAGCCAGCCGACGCCCTTCGCGCCGGTCGAGCGCTCCATGTACATGAAGGGCGAGATCCACTCGGGCGCGAATCGCACGACCTTCCCGTCCTGCACGTCCGCGGCGAGGCGCGCCTTGCCGTCCTTCTCGCGCCAGAGGTAGGGCGCGATCTCCTTCCAGCGCGTCGGCTCGCCGTTCAGGTCCGTGAGCAGCGGCACCGAGATCGTGCCGTCCTCGTTCGCGACGACCTTGAGCGGCTGCAGCAGGTTCAGCAGCGACAGGAAGCTCGTCTCGGCGCGCCGCGAGCTGATGTAGCTGCCCGCGATCTGCGCGGCGTGCTCCTTCGCGGTCGCCTCGTCGACTTCACCCTCGGCGGCGGGGCCCGGGAAGTAGCGGTCCGCGAAGCTGCGGTAGAAGGCCTCGCGCAGCGGTCCGACGGAGCCCTGCTTGCCGCCGCTGTTGAACGAGATGTAGTACCCGACGCCGTCGTCCAGGAAGAGGTGCAGGTCGCTGTGGAAGTACTGGGTGTCGCCGCCGTGCGAGATGATCCGGTGGCCGTTCGTGCTCGTCTCGTAGAAGCCGAGCACCATCCGGTTCACGTTCGGCAGGATCGTGAGCGGCGTGCCGTGCATCTGCTTCGCGGTTTCCTCGGACAGGATCCGCGCGTCGCCGTAGGCGCCGTCCTGCAGGTGGGCGATCATGAAGCGCGCCATGTCGGCGCCGGTCGCCGCCAGGGATCCCGCCGGCGCGAGGTTGATGAGCTCGTAGCCCTGCGGCTCCTTGCTCGCCTGCTCGTACCCCTGCGACACGCCGGCCTTCAGCGCCGCCGGCAGCGGCTGGCGGAACGACGAATTCGCCATGCCGAGCGGGCCGAATACGTTGCGGTCGAGGTAGTCGTCGAAGGACATCCCCGAGGTGCGCGAGACGATGTAGCCGGCGAGGCCCGTCGCGTAGTTCGAGTAGGCGGGCATCGTGCCGGCCTTGAAGATGCGGCGCGGAACCCAGGTCTTGACCGTGTCCTCCAGAGACATGATCGTCGCCTCGTCCTCGGAGATCAGCTCCTTGACCGCCTCCTCGAACCCGCCGGTGTGCGTCATGATGTTGCGCATCGTCAGGATCTCGCCGTCCGGGCCGGGCGGGATCTCGAAATCGAGGTACTGGTTGACGTCCGCATCGAGGTCGATCTTTCCCCGTTCGACCTGCTGCATCACCGCGGTCCAGGTGAACAGCTTCGAGATCGAGCCCGGGCGGAACAGCGTGCGCTCGGAGTCGACCGGCGCCTTCTTCCCGACGTCCGCGTAGCCGTAGCCCTTCTGCAGCAGCACCTGCCCGTCCTTCACGACGATGACGACCGCCCCCGCGATGTCGCCCTTGCCGAGCGCAAACGGAATCAGGCCGTCGAGCCAGGCTTCGAGGTCCTCGCGCGTCAGTTGCGGCGAGGACGGCGCCGCGGGGACGTCGGCGACCGTCGCCGCCGCGGCCGGGTCGCCGGGCTTCGTCTCGGCCGGCACTTGCGCGAGTGCCGCCGCGGCGAGCAGCGAGGCCGACAGGCAGGTCGCGAGCGAGGAAAGGGCGCGCATAGGGGATCCCCAGGTGAATGTCCTGATGAGGACAGTCTAGTCCTACACAGAGAATGACGTCAAAGGCAGGCTGCCCCATAATTCGCGCTCAACCGGCATGGAGAGCACGCCCCTGACACCCAATCGAAGCAAGCGGCCGACGCTCGGCAGCCTCCTGCGGGGACTGCGCGTGCGCAACGGCTGGACGCTCAAGCTGATGAGCGAGCGCACCGGCATCCCGCTCTCGACGCTCGCGAAGGTGGAGCACGATCGCCTGACGCTCACGTACGACAAGCTGCTTCAGCTCAGCCAGCGGCTGAACCTCAGGATGTCGGACCTCTTCAGCGAGAACGCGGGCACGGCGGAATCCGCGATCACCGCGCGCCGCTCCATCGGCAGGCTCGCGGACGCGATCCGCGTGAACACGCCGAACTACGAGTACTTCTACATGTGCCCGGACCTGCGCCGGAAGCGCATGGTGCCGACGGTGACCCGCGTCCGCTCGCACAGCATCGAGGAATTCGGCGAGCTGGTCCGCCACCCGGGCGAGGAGTACATCTACGTGCTCCAGGGTCCGGTCGAGATCCACACGGAGTTCTACGAGCCGATCGTCCTGCAGACCGGCGAATCGATCTACCTCGACAGCACGATGGGCCACGCCTACGTCACGCCGAAGGGACAGGAAGAGGCGCTCGTCCTCGGCGTCTGCTCGAGCGCCGACGAGGACCTCATGGACTCCCTGATGGCGCTGCACGACGACGACGCCCCGTCGAAGCCGAAGGCGCTCCGGCGGGTCGCGGCCAAGCGCGGATGATCGCCGCGCGCATCGCCTGCCTCGCCCTCGCCGCGGGCGTCGCCGGCGCGGCGGAGGATGCCGCGCCCGCCGCGCCGCCCGTCGCGAGCTGTCCGGAGGAGGCGGTCTCGAGCCGCACGTTCTCGTTCAGCCTCGGCGGCAATCCGGCGGGCCACCACGTCGAGTGCCGCATGCCGGACGGCTCGGCCCTCTACCTGTTCGCGTTCAACGACCGCGGCCGCGGTCCATCCGTCCGCTCGCGCATCGAGCTGGACGAGGCGGGCGTCCCCGTGTCGCTGACCGTCGATGGCAACGACTACCTCAAGAACGCGGTCGCGGAACGCTTCGGCATCGCGGCGGGCGTCGCGCACTGGAAGAACAAGGTCGAACAGGGCGAGCGGAAGCTCGACGCGCCCGCCTTCTATCTGAGCCAGTCGGGAACGCCCGCGGAGCTGCCGTTGCTCGCGAAGTCGGCGCTCGGCCGGCCCGGGGGGAAGATCGCGCTCCTGCCCACGGGCGAGGCGCGCGTGGAAGCGCTGGATGAGCGGGTCGCGAAGAGCGGCGACGCGTCGAAGCCGGTGCGGCTCCACGTCGTGTACGGACTCGGCTACGCGCCGGTCGCGATCTGGCTCGACGCGCAGGGCGAGTTCTTCGCGAGCCTCGACAGCTGGGTCACGATGACGCCCGAGGGCTGGGAGTCCGCGGCGCCGGCGCTCCTCGAGGCGCAGGAAGCGCGGCTCTCGGCGCTGCGCGCCGAGCAGGCCGCGCGCGTGGCGCCTCGGCCTTCCGGCCCGGTGCTGATCGAGCACGCGAACCTCTTCGAGGCCGAATCGCGGGCCATGCGGCCGGGCTCCAGCGTCCTGATCGAGGGCGAGCGCATCCGCGCCGTGGGCCCGGACGGCAGCGTCGAGGTCCCGGACGGAACCCTGCGCATCGACGCCAAGGGCCGCGCACTGCTGCCCGGGCTCTGGGACATGCACAGCCACCCCGAGCCGATGGACGGGCTGCTGCTGCTCGCCGGCGGCGTCACGGGCGTCCGCGACATGGCGGCCGAGCCCGAGAAGCGCGAGCGCATGAGGACCTGGGAGAAGGACACCCTCGGCCCGCGCATCGTGTTTGCGGGCATCGTGGACGGGCCGGGGCCCTTCCAGGGGCCGACGCAGGTGCTCGTCGCGGACGAGGGGCAGGCGCGCGCCGCGGTGGACGCGATGGCCGACGCCGGGTTCATCCTCGTGAAGGTGTACAGCTCCGTGAAACCCGAGCTCGTGCCCGCGATCGTGGACGAGGCGAAGAAGCGGGGCCTGCGCGTCGGGGGCCACATCCCGGCCGGCATGACGGCCGAGCGCGCCGTGCGCGCGGGCTATGACGAGGTGCAGCACATGAACATGCTGTTCCTGAACTTCCTGTTCGACCTCGCGCCCGATACGCGCACCCCGGCCCGCCTCACCGCGCCCGCCGAGCACGGCGGCGAGCTCGATTTCGGAGACGCGAAGGTCAAGGACTTCGTCGCGCTGCTCGCCGAGCGCCGCGTCACGGTCGACCCGACGCTGCAGATCTTCGAGGGCCTCTTCCTCGACCGGCCGGGCGAGATGGCGCGCGCCTACCGGGCGGTCGGCGACCGGCTGCCGCCGACGGTGCGGCGCGGGCTCATGGACGGCGGCCTGCCGGTGAAGGATGCCGCGCAGGCGGCGAAGTACGAGGCCTCGTTCGAGGCGATGCTCAGGATGCTCGCGGCCCTGCACGCCGCGGGCGTGCCGATCGTCGCCGGCACCGACTCGCTCGGCGGCTTCGCGATCGTGCATGAGCTCGAGCTGTACGTCCGGGCCGGGATCCCGACGGCCGAAGTCCTGCAGATGGCGACACTGGGCGCCGCGCGCGCAGCGGGACTCGGCGGGGAACTGGGGTCGGTGGCGCCCGGCAAGCTCGCCGACCTCATCCTGGTCGACGGCGATCCCAGCAAGGACCCCGCGGCGCTCCGTAACCTGCGGCTCGTCGTGAAGGGCGGCGTGCCGATCGACCCGGAGCCGCTCTGGCGCGAGCTCGGCATCGCGCCGCTGCCGGAATGACCGGGCGCCGCATCAGAACGGCAGGTTCAGGAACAGCGTGATGATCAGCGCGTTCGTGAAGTCGATGAAGAAGGCGCCCACGATCGGCGCGACGAGGAAGGCGCGCGGCGCGGGTCCGTAGCGCTCGACCAGCGCGCGCATGACGGCCATCGCGTTCGCGGTGGTCCCGAGCATGAACCCGACGAACCCGCCGCTCATGACGGCGGACTCGTAGTTCACGCCCATCATCCGGAACACGAGCGTGCCCGCGGCGATTGCCGCGATGACGACCTGCACCGCGAGGATCGCGAGCAGCGGCAGCACGAGCCCGGCGAGCTCCCAGAGCTTCAGCGTCATCAGCGCCATCACGAGGAAGAGCGTCAGCGTCACGACGCCGAAGGTGTTGATGAAGGGATGCGACAGGCCGATCCAGCCGGTCGCGTCGTCGAGGTTGCGGATCACGGCGGCGACCAGCATCGCGCCGATGTAGGCCGGCAGCGTCATGCCGAGCGCGGCGAAGCCCTTGCTGACCCAGAACCCGATCCACATCGCGACGAGGATGGCGACGAGATTCTTGACGATCGGCCAGGCGTCGTCGTCATCCTCGACGGTCGCCGCCTGGGTGGCCGCCACGGCGGCGCCCGCGACCGCCGGCCCGGGCGACGGTGCCCGCTTGCTGTCCCGCGGCGTTTCGAGGCGGCGCCGCTCCACGAGCACGGTGGCAACGGGCCCGCCGACCAGGCCGCCGGCGACGATGCCGCCGATCGCGACCGCGATCGCGACGGACGAGGCGCCGACGACGCCCGCCTGCTCGAAGAGCGGTGCGAAGGCGAGTCCCGTCGCGGGGCCGCCCGTCAGCGTCACGGAGCCCGCGAGCACGCCGAACAGCGGATGCAGGCCGAACGCGATCGCGAGGGCCATGCCGACGACGTTCTGCACGACGGCGAAGACGGTCGCGATCAGGAAGAAGCGCAGCACCTGCGGGCCGCCGACCTTGAGCAGCGAGAGGCCCGCGCCGAAGCCGATCGTCGTGAAGAACGCGATCATGAGCGGGCTCTGCAGCGTCGTGTCGAAGCTGAAGAGCGTGACGTCCCGCCCGCGCGCGATCAGGACGGTGACCGCGACGATCAGCCCCCCGAGCACGGGCGCCGGCAGGTTGTAGCGGCCGAGCACCGGCACGAGGCGCCGGAGGCCTTCGCCGAGGAGGAGGGCGACGCCCGCGAAGGCGAGGGTCTGGACGAGGTCTAGTTCAAGCACCGGTCGAGCTCCCGCATCAGCCTGTCGACCTCGCCCTGCGTCGTGTAGTGCACGAACGAGAGCCGCACCGCGCCGTCGTCGGGGTCCATCCCGAGCGCCCTGGCGAGCCGGTAAGCGTAGAAACTGCCGACGCCGACGCCGATGTTCGCGTCGGCGAGCTTCGCGCCGATCTCCGCGGCGGCGCGGCCCTTCACCGCGATCGAGACGGTGGGCGCGCGGTCCGCGGCCTGGCGCCGGCCGATCAGCCGGACCTTCGGCTGCGCGGCGAGCCAGTCGAGGAGGGGCTGCAACAGGGCCGTCTCATGCGCGCGGAAGAGGCCGCGCACCGCGGCCGCGCGCGCGGGCACGGAGGCCTGCCCCAGGCCGTGGTGCGCGGCGACGGTTTCGAGGTAATCGACGACCCCGTTGACCGCCGCGATCTGCGCATGGTCCGGCCCCGCGGGCGTGAAGCGCGCCCCGGGCTTCCCGTCGTTGAAGAAATGCCCCTGGTTGGGCAGGGCGGCGTTCACTTCGCGCCGCAGGAACAGGGCGCCGAGGTGCGGCCCGTACACCTTATATAGGGAGAAATAGTAGGCATCGACGCCCAGCGCGGCGAGGTCCGGCAGGCCGTGCGGGGCGAGCGCGACCCCGTCCACGAAGGCGAAGGCGCCCGCCGCGTGCGCGAGGTCGGTGAACTCGCGCACGGCGTTGATGCTGCCGACGAGGTTAGAGCAGTGCGTGAAGGCGACGAGCTTCGTGCGCGGGCCGAGGAGCTCCTCTAGGCCCGCGCGCTCGAGCTCGGCCGTCGCGGGGTTCACCTTCCATTCGCGAACGGTGAAGCCGTCGTCGGCGAGGCGGCTCCAGGCGCCGACGTTGGCCTCGTGATCCTGGTTCGTCACGATGATCTCGTCGCCGGGCCGGAGCCAGCGCCGCAGCGCCTGCGCGAGCACGTAGGTGTTCTGCGAAGTGGACGGCCCGAAATGGACCTCGTCCTTGCCGACGTTCAGCCAGGCGGCCAGGCGCTCCTTCGCGGAGTCCATCAGCGCGCCGGCGCGCGCGGAGGGCGCGAAGGCGTAGTACGGCTGGACCTTGGTCTCGCGGTAGTAGCGGCCGAGGCGGTCGATGACCGCGCCCGCGGCAAAGGAGCCGCCGGCGTTCTCGAAGTGGGCGAACCCTTCGAGCGAGGGCTCGCGGAATGCGGGGAACTGCGAGCGGACGAAGTCGACGTCGAGCGGCATCGGCGGTTCCCCGGGGCGGGCCAGCCCCGGATCATCGGCAACGACGCGGCCCGGGTCAACGTGCGGCTGCAGTCCGCTTGCGCAGGCTCCCTTCGCGGATCCGGGTCCCGACCCGGACGATGGTGTGGATGACGGGAATCAGCTCGCGGCCGAGCTCGGAGAGCGAATACTCGACCGAGGGCGGTGAGCTCGGCACGACTTCGCGCACGATGACGCCTTTCTCGCCGAGGTCGCGCAGGCGCGCGGCCAGCATCTTGGGCGAGATGCCCGGGATGTCGCGCTGCAGCTCGCCGAACCGGCGCGGTCCCCCCGAGAGCTTCCAGATCAGGCTCGGCGTCCAGGCGCCGCCGAGCACCGCCATGCAGGCGGCCATCGGGCAGCCCGGGGGAGGCGGCGGCGCCCTGCTCTTCCTCACCTTGAGTGACATGCGTTCCCCCGTTCCCGCTTACCGCGAGGTTAGCGGATTCTTTCGATAACGTAAAGCAATCTGCTATACAAAGGTAAGTACCTTCGGTAACCTGCGGCGCACCAACGAAAGGAGGAACAAGCATGAAGCTCTACTACGCTCCGGGCACCTGCGCCCTGTCGCCGCACATCGTCGCGAAGGAGGCCGGCCTGCCGCTCGACCTCGTCAAGGTCGACCTGGGATCCAAGACCGTCGCCGCGGAAGGGGACTACTGGGACGTCACCCCGAAGGGCTACGTGCCCGCGCTCGAGCTCGACGACGGCCAGGTCCTGACGGAAGGGCCGGCGATCGTGCAGTACCTCGCCGACCTCGCGCCGGCGAGCGGACTTGCGCCCGCGAACGGCACGTTCGAGCGCGTGCGGCTGCAGGAGGCGCTGAACTACATCACGGCGGAGATCCACAAGGCCTACTCGCCGCTGTTCAAGCCCGACGTGCTGGCGGCCGTGCGCGAGGAGCGGCTCGCGTACCTGAAGCGCCGCTACGCGCTCGTCGAGAAACAGCTCGAGGGCCGGCAGTACCTCTTCGGCGACCGCTTCACGGTCGCGGACGCCTACCTCTACGCGGTGACGCGCTGGGCGCGGGGCGTGAAGCTAGACCTGTCGGGGTTCCCGAACCTCAACGCATTCCAGGAGCGCGTCTCGTCCCGCAAGGCCGTCCGGGAGGCGCTCGCGGAGGAGGGGCTGCTGCCGGCCAGCAAGGCCGCGTAAACTCCGGTACCTCGGCGTCGTGCAGCGGGGCCCCCGGCGGGCCCCGCGTCTTTTCCGACGCGCAGACCGGAGAAAGTGATGCAGAAAACCGCCGTTGTCGCCTTCAGCTTCGCCCTCGCCGTCCTCGTCCCATTCCTCGCCCTCGCGCAGTCCCCGCCGGCGCCTGTCGACCCCGGCGCCCGCGCGCGGGCGGCCGAGTCGGATTTCGAGAAGCGCGAAGCCATGATCCCGATGCGGGACGGCGTGCGGCTCAAGACCTTCATCCTCGTGCCGAAGGACGCCCGGGGCGCCCCGATGCTGCTCGACCGCACGCCGTACAACGCCTCGGCGCGCGTGTCCCGCTTCGAGAGCCCGCACCTCGCGGCGGTCGTGCCGCAGATGCTCGATACGGCGGTCGCGGCGGGCTACATCGTCGTGTACCAGGACGTCCGCGGGAAATACGGCTCCGAGGGCGACTACGTGATGACGCGCCCGCTCAGCGGCCCGTACAACCCGGCGCCCACCGACCACGCGACGGACACCTTCGACACCATCGACTGGCTCGTGAAGAACGTGCCGGAAAGCAACGGGCGCGTCGGCACGATCGGCGGGTCCTACGAGGGCTTCACCGCGCTGATGTCGGTGATCCGCCCGCACCCGGCGCTCAAGGTCGCCGTGCCGTTTGCGCCGATGGTGGACGGCTGGATGGGCGACGACTGGTTCCACCAGGGCGCGTTCCGCCAGGACGGCGCGCTCGAGTACACCTACGAGCAGGAGGCGACGCGCAAGAACGAGGCGAAGTGGTGGTCGGGGGTCTACGACACCTACGACTTCTACCTGCGCGCCGGCAACGCCGGGAACCTCGCGAAGCGGCGCGGCCTCGACGGCCTCGAGTTCTGGCGCGCGCTGGTGACGCATGCGAGCTACGACGACTACTGGCAGTCGCAGGCGATGGACCAGGTGCTCGCGAAGGAGCCGATGACCGTCCCGATGATGATCGTGAGCGGCCTGTTCGACCAGGAGGACATCTATGGCGGGCCGGCGCTCTTCCGCGCGCTCGGCCCGAAGGACCCGGAAGGCAAGCTCATCCACCTGGTCCTCGGCCCCTGGAACCACGGCGGCGGCCGGCGCGACGGCCGCGAGATCGGCCCGATCCGCTTCGCGGGCGACACGGGAACCTGGTTCCGGCGGAACGTCATGCAGCCCTTCCTCGACCACTACCTGAAGGACGCGCCGATGCCCGACACGCCGCGCGTGCTCGCCTACGAGACCGGCGCGAACGCCTGGCATGGCTACGACGACTGGCCGCGCTCCTGCGACTCCGACTGCGCCGCGAAATCGCGCCGCATCTACCTGCAGCCGGACGGCGCGCTCTCCTTCGAGCCGCCGGCGGCGTCGGAAGAAGCCTTCGACGAGTACGTGTCGGACCCCGCGAAGCCGGTGCCCTACCGCAACCGCCCGACGCTATCCTCCGGTGCCGAGGCGTCGACCTGGGGCGAGTGGCTCATGGACGACCAGCGGCAGGCCGCGTCGCGGCCGGACGTGCTCGTCTACCAGACGGCGCCGCTCACCGCGCCGCTCCGCCTCGCCGGCGAGCCCTGGGCGCACCTCTTCGCGTCGACGACGGGCAGCGACGCGGATTTCGTCGTGAAGCTCATCGACGTCTGGCCGGACGAGTATCCGGACGACCCGAAGATGGGCGGCTACCAGCAGATGATCGCCGCCGACATCTTCCGCGGCCGCTACCGCGAGAACTTCGCGGAGCCGAAGCCGATCGCGCCGGGCAAGGTGCTGAACTACCGCATCCGGCTGCCGCAGGCGAGCCACACTTTCCTGCCCGGCCACCGGGTCATGGTGCAGATCCAGTCGAGCTGGTTCCCGCTCTACGACCGGAACCCGCAGACCTTCGTGCCGAACATCATGTTCGCGCCGCCGGAGAGCTACGTGAAGGCGACGCACCGGATCTGGCGCACGGCGGACCAGGCGTCCTCGATCGAGCTGCCGGTCGTTCCCTGACGAACGAGCGGGAAGGGCCGCCCCGCGGCGGCCCCTCCTCGGCCCCTATTCGGGCAAGGGCTGCCCCTCGCAGCTGACGCGCCGGTTCCAGTCGGCGAAAGCGCCGTCCGGATTGTCCCGCCACGCCCATACGTGGATCTCGTAGAAGGCCGGAATCCCGTAGCGGTTCGGCGCGCCGACGTAGTTCAGCAGGTGCCCGTCGAGCGTCGGCACCTCGTTGACCCAGTCCGACGCGAACGTCAGGATCTCGACGCCGACCAGCCGCATGCGGCCGTCCGGAAGCGGCTCGTAGATCAGCGCCTCCGGCGTCTCCGCGTCCACTTCCTTGCCGAGCAGCGCCCCGTTGATGAGGTGCACGCCCATGGCCCCGGCATTGGGACCGCTCACGCAGGGCGTGGCGGGCGCGTAGCCCGCGGCGAGCGCGGCGTTGATGTCGCGGTACTGGGCCGTCGCCTTGCGGACCTTGCGGACCAGCGGCGAGTTGCTCGCCGTGGACGCCTTCTCCGCCGAGTGGTCGTGCGCGGCGGCGTCCGCCGCCGACCCGGGCGGCGAAGCGAGCGCGAGCGCCGGGATCAGCGCTGCGAGGAGTTTCTTGTTCATGGCCTCCCTCCCTGGCTTTACGGCGTGAGGTCGACCGGCACCTCGACGATGCTGTCGACCGGAAGCTGGTTGAGCGCCGCGGCCTGTCGCACCGCTTCCTCGCTCGGGCCTTCGTAGATGCAGAAGGTCTTGGTCCTGTCCGCGTTGGCGTAGGACTTGACCCAGTTGACGCCGACCGAGGCGTTGTTCGCGTTCACCTTCGCCTTGGTCGCCTCGTCGAGGCCGTCCAGCGCGCCGGCGGGGAAGGTGCGCTCGATCAGGTAGCGGTGGTTCTGCGCGGGCTCGTGCGCGCCGGCCGCCGCGTCGCCCGCGAACGCGCGGGCCGCCAGGAAGAGCGGCGCGAGCGCCGCCAGGGTCTTCGTCTTCATGTTCGCCTCCGATTCGTTTCGTTTCAGGTCTCTGGTCGCCGATGACCGGGGACACGCCACGTGCCGAAGGCGAAGGCGGCTACTCCGCGGTGGCGGGGTCGATCATGGTGTACACGCGCGAGATCCGGTTGGCCGGGAAGCCGCCGAGCTCGGCGTGGCGCATCACGAGCGACTCGTCCGCCGCGTGGTAGATGCAGTAGATGCGGTCCGCCGTCACGTAGCTGTGGATCCACTGGACGGCAGGCCCGAGGCTGCTGAGGACGCCGCAGGATTTCTGCGAGATCTTCTTGAGTTCCGCTGCGCTCAACTGCCCGGCGCCCGGGATGTCCCTTTCGATCACGAACTTCGGCATGTGGCTCTCCCCTTGGAATGTCATCGGCTGGCGGCGATGGTGATGGCCGGCCGGCCGGGCGTCTTGAATCCGGCCTGAAATTATTCTAAAGCGTCACTGAATGGACCGGATACGGATCGGCCCCTTCACCGCGTTTCCGGGCGAACGCCTGCTTTGCGCCGACGGCAAGCCCGTCGAACTCGGGGCGCGCGCCTTCGACCTCCTGCTCGTGCTCGCCGAGAACCCGGGGCGCCTCGTGACGAAGGCGACCCTGCTGGAACGGGTCTGGCCCCGTCTCGTGGTCGACGAGAACAACCTGCCGGCGCAGGTCGCGAGCCTCCGCCGGATCCTGGGCGCGGCCGCCATCCGGACGGTCCCGCGGTTCGGGTACCGGCTCGACCTGCCGGTCTCGCGGGCCTCCGGGGACGAGTCGGGCGAAGGGGGCCCCCCGATCGCGCAGCCGGCCGAGGCCGCCGGCCCGTTGCGGCTCGATCCGCTCGTGGGCCGCGCGGCGGACCTCGAAGCGCTGGCGGCGGCGCTCGATCGGGAACGCCTGGTCACGCTCGTCGGCGCGGCGGGCGTCGGCAAGTCTCGCCTCGCGCGCGAACTGGCGGCGAGAGCACAGGAGGAGGGCCGGCAGGCCGTCGTCGTGCCCGTCGAACCGCTGGCGGCGGCGGAGCACCTGCCGTCCGCCATCGCCCTGTCGCTCGGGCTCCCGCTGCCCGAGAGTGCGGAGCGCTTCGCCGCGCTCATCGGGGCACTGGCGGTTGCCGAGCTCCTGCTCGTGCTCGACGGCGTGGAACACCTCGCGCCTGCGCTCGCGACGCCGCTCTTCCGCCTCGTCGGCGGCGCGCCGCGACTGCGCCTGCTGGTGACCAGCCAGGTCCCGCTCGGGCGCACCGGAGAATGCCTCCATCGGCTCGGCCCGTTGCCGACGGCCGACGCGGTCGAGCTCTTCGAGCGCCGTGCCCGGCAGGCGGACCAGCGATTCCGGATGGACGCCGACCAGGCGGCCCTCGCGGGCGAGATCTGCCGGCGCCTCGACGGGAATCCGCTCGCGGTCGAGCTCGCCGCCGCGCGCGTCGCGTCCTTCGGCCTCGCGGCGCTCCTCGCGAACCTCGACGACCGCTTCCGCCTCCTGAAGGTCGCCGGCGCCACCGACGAACCGCGGCACGGCGTGCTGCAGGCGGCGTTCGACTGGAGCCACGGGCTCCTCAGCCCGCCGGAGCAGCGCGTCTTCTGGCGCCTCGGCGGCTTCGCGTCCAGCTTCACGCTGGAGGCGGGTGCCCGCGCCGTGGTGGACGAGGACATCGACACGGCGAGCGCGATGGACCTGATCGGCCGGCTGGTCGACCGCTCCTTCGTCTCGATGGCGGCGGGCGACCCGCCGCGCTACGCGCTGCTGGAGACCGCGCGCTGCTACGCCCGCGACCGGCTGAGGGCGGAGGGCCTCGAGGCGGACGCCGACCGACGGCTCGCGCTCGCGATGCTGGAGATCCTCGATCGCGCCTACGAGGAGTACTGGCGCGTGGACGAGGCGGTCTGGCTGCAGAGGCACGAGCCGGAGATCGACAACCTGCGCGCGGCGCTCGCCTGGGCGCGCCGGAATGACCGCGAGCTCGCGGTCGCGCTGCACGGCTCGGCATGGCCGCTCTTCGTGGAGGCGGACCTGCAGTCCGAGGCGCGCGTCGCGCACGAGGAGGCCGTGGCGCTCCTGGCCGGCGCCGCGCCGGGCGCCCGCGTCGCGCGGTTCTGGGAGGCGGTCGCGACTTACGACTCCGAGCGCCAGGTGGACCGCGCGCGCTATGCGGCGGAGCTCGCGGCGCAGCTGCACGCGGCCGCCGGGGACGCGCGCTCCGAGTGCTACGCGCTGCTGCAGGCCGCGCTGAACGGCCGCGACGACCCGGAGTCCGCCGGTCGCGCGCTCGCGGCCGCGCGCCGCCTCGAGCAGGCGTCCTGGCCGGCGCGGCTCCTCGCGCACGGCGCGCTGGTCGAAGGCGCGATCCTGACGGACGCGGGGCGGTACGCGGATGCGCGCGACGCGTACCGCCGCGCGCTCGACCGCGCCGTCGCGACCAGCGAGCGCCAGTCGCTCGCCGCCGCCGCCAGCATCGTCGAGCTCGACATCGCTTCGGGCTCGCTGTCCGGCGCGCTGCAGCTCGCGCGCCCGCTCGCGACCAGCCTGCGCTACGCGGGCCGCCGCGAGACGCGCATGGAAGTCCTCGCGCTGTTGCTGGGCGCGCTCCTGCTCGCCGGCGAGGCGGCGGAGGCGCACGCGGTGGCGGTCGAGATCCTGGATCTCGCGGCGCGCCAGGACACGGGGAAGCTCTACCTCGCGCTCGACGCGATGGGGCTGCTCGCGGCCCTCGACGGGAACCCCGCGGTCGCCGCGCGCATCGCCGCGTCGTCGGATGCCGCCAACCTTCGCCATGGGCAGTCGCGCCGGAGGCCCGCCGCGGCCTGCGTGCGGGTCGCGCTCGAGGGCCTGCTGGCCGCCGCGCTGGGGGCGAACTGGCGGGGAGAGGCGGCGGCCGGCCCGGCGCCGGGCGAAGTCGAGGCCTGCCGGATGGCGCTCGGCCGCGCCGACTGAAGCCGGCGGGCGGCGAGCGCCTTCAGAATAGCCGGCTGCTCGCGATCCGCGCCCCCTCGACGAGCGAGCCGAGCTTCATCCACACGATGTCCGGGTCGACCGGGCCGAAGCCGCCGAAAGTGCCGAAGCCGCAGTCGGTGCCGGCAATCACGCGCTCGCGGCCGACGATGTCCGCGAACCGCAGGATGCGCTCGGCCACGAGCTCCGGGTGCTCGACGTAGTTCGTGGTCGTGCTGAGGACGCCGGGCACGAGGACCTTGTGCTCCGGGACGCGCAGCCGCGTGAAGACGGACCACTCGTGAGCGTGCCGCGGATTCGCGGCCTCGAACAGCAGGGCCTGCGGCTTCGCCTTGACCACGACCGGCAGCAGCTGCTCGAGCGGGATGTCGTGGTGGTGGGGCCCCTCGTAGTTGCCCCAGCAGATGTGCATGCGCATGCGGTCGGCCGGCAGGTTCCGCAGGGCGTGGTTCAGGACCTCGACGTGCCGCGCCGCGGCGGAGAGGTACTCCCCGGCGCTCGCGCTGCGGTACATCGTGTGGCGCCCCATCCCGAAATCCGGCGCGTCGACCTGCAGCAGGAACCCGGCGCCCACGATCGCCTCGTACTCGGCCCGCATCGCCTCGCCGAGCGCCTCGAGGTAGGCGTCCTGCGTCGGGTACCAGTCGTTCGGCTGGAACAGCGCGAGCACGCCGGGCGAGGCCGCGTTCATGAACGCCTCGCCGGGCTTCGCGGCGTCCACAGCGCGGCGGAAGTTGGCGAGGTCGGTCTCGAGCGGGCGCGAGTCCTTCAGCGCGATCTCGCCCACGCAGCGCGGCCGCCGGTACTTCGCGGTCGCGCCGCTGGCGGCGAGCTTCGCCATGAAGCGCGGGAACTCCACGAGGTCCTGGCCGGGCTCGCGCGGCGTGTCGCCGCCGAACCCGGCGAAGCGGTCGGCGATGTAGGTGGCGTAGCTGATCTTGCTGGTCTCGCCGTCGCTGACGACGTCGATCCCGGTCCGGACCTGGCGCTCCACGACCTCGGCGACGGCGTCCCGGATCACGGCCGCGGCCGCGGCCGGGTCGGCGATGTCCCCGCGCTCGCGGCCGAACAGCACGTCGGTTACCGCCTCCGAGCGCGGCAGGCTGCCGACGTGGGTCGTCAGGATGCGGCCGGCGCTCGCCCTCATCGATAGGTGTTGTTGGAGCGGTGGTCCCCGGCGAGCCAGCGCTTCAGCTCCGAATGCGCGTCCTTGCGCCGCGCCGCGCCGATCTTCTCGACGTCCGGGTGGTCGCGCGTGAACTCGACGATCATGCCGTTCGGGTCGGTCGCGTACACGGACCGGCAGTAGCCGTGCTCGAGCACGAAGGACTGCGGCTCCTTGTATCCCGCGGCCTTCAGCCGCTTCTCGATGCCGTCCTGGGTCTCCTGGTCGACGTGCAGCGCGATGTGGTGGAAGGGCGTGAACGGCATCTTGGGCCCGAACTGCTCGGCGTCCTTCGGGTCGGCGAACTGGAAGAAGGCGAGGGCGCCGCCGTCGGCGAGGCCGAAGAAGCAGTGGCAGTAGGTCCGCTCCGCCCCGAACAGCACGTCCTTCTCGCACCAGGTCGCGAGCAGCGGCAACCCGATCACGTCCTCGTAGAATTTCCGCGTCGCCTCGAGGTCCCTCGAGACGTACGCGTTGTGGTGCAGCCTCGTCGGCAGCTTCGCCTGCGTCGCCATGTCCGTCCTCCGGTCAGAACCTGTAGTCGAATTCGATCCCGTAGCGGGCGGGCAGCGCCTTGAACAGGAACCCGCCCGGCGAGAACTCGGCATTATACTTCTCGTCCGTGACGTTCTTGCCCCAGAGCGTCGCCGTCCAGCGCTCGCCTCCGAGCGACGCGCGCGCGTCCACGAGGTCGATCGGGTCGCGCGAGGTCGTGTTGTAGGGCTCCCACCAGGTGCGGCCCGTGTGCCGGTAGTCGACGCGGAACATGAGGTTCAGCGCGCCGACGGGCACCGTGTACTGGGCGCCGACGTTCGCCGTGTTCTGCGACACGAGCGGCGCCTCGTTGCCGATGACGCTCGGGTCCTCCATGCCCGTGATGGAGCTGTCGGTGTAGCCGTAGCTCGCGTAGAGGTTCAGGCTGTCGAGCGCCTGCCAGTTGGCCTCGAGCTCGAAGCCCTTGTAGCGGGCGTCGAGGTTGCCGAGGTTCTGGGTGGAGTTGGCGGCCAGGAACACGAAGAAGTACCCGTTCTCCGAGTCGGTGTAGAAGCCGGTGGCGCCGAGGCGGAGGCGCCCGTCCGCGACCGTGGACTTGATCCCGAGCTCCCAGGTCTCGGCCACCTCGGCGTTGAAGAGGTCGTTCACCCCGGCGATGCCGGAGGCGTCCGCGACGGCGCCCACGCCGGTCTGGTTGAAGCCGCCGCTGCGGAACCCGCGGCTCCAGCCGCCGTAGATCGTGGTGTTGTCGCTCGGCTCGTAGCGCAGCGTGAACTTCGGCTGCGGCTCGCTCCAGGTGTGCTCGCGCACCTCGCCGCTCGAGCCCGGCGGCGTGCCGGCCGGCAGGAACTCCTCGGGCGTCTCCGTCGTGTTCTCGCGGCGGTCCTCGTCGTAGCGGAGCGCGACGTCGAGCTCGGTCTTCTCGCCCAGCTCGAATGTCGCGTTGGCGAAGACGGCCCAGGCGTCGTTGTCCTGCGAGTCCGCGAGGAAGGTCGCGCTCGGGTTCGGCTCGGTGAAGGGCCGCGGCTCCCGGTAGACCGGCCGGACGCCGGTGCCGTCGTCGACCATGTTGCCGGTCGAGATGAAGCGGTCGGTGTGCACGTAGTAGGCGCCCGCGATCCAGCGCACCTTGCGGTCGGCGGGGGAGGTGTAGCGGATCTCCTGGCTGTAGCTCTCGATGTCGAGGAACTGGCTCTGGTTCAGGTCGAAGCCGAGTATCGCGAAGAACAGCGAGTTCGGCGCCGGCCGGAAGTCGAACGCATCGCCCGTCAGGATCTCCTCCGTCGAGTTGTAGTGCGTCACGGAGGTCAGCGTGCCCTCGCCGACGCCGAAGTCGAGCTTGAGGGCGGCATTCAGCAGGTCGCGGTCGTTGATGCCCGGGTTGTCGAGCTGGATCGGCTCGCGGACGTCGTTGGCGTCGTCGACGTAGCCGCCGAAGGGATTCGCCTCGTCGACGCGCGGCACGTCGAAGTAGAGCGCGCGCGTCGACAGGTTGTCGAAGGATACGCGGAAGTCGCCGGTGAAGCTGTCGCTCGGGCTCCAGACGAAGCGCACGCGGCCCGAGAGGTCCTCGACCGGGTCGGCCTTCTCGTTCAGGAACACGTTGTCGAGGAAGCCGTCCGTCTCGTAGTAGTTGATCGAGGCGCGGTAGCCGGCGTTGCTCCCGATCGGCCCGCTGACGCCGAGCTGGCCGCGGATCGAGTTCTCGTTGCCGAAGCCCGCCTTGACGGTCGCCTCGAACTCCTTGGCCGGCGGCTTCGTCGTGACGATGATCGCGCCGCCGATCGCGTTGCGCCCGTAGAGGGCGCCCTGCGGCCCCTTCAGGACCTCGATCTGCTCGATGTCGTAAAGCTCCTGGTTGAACTGCGCCGGATTGGTCTCGAGGACGCCGTCCACCTGCACCGCGACGCTCGGCTCGCTGTTGCGCGCCTGCGAGATGCCCCGGATGACCACGAAGGCGTTGCCCGCGTTCTGGGTCTCGACGAGCTGCATGTTCGGGACCATCTGGATGAAGTCGGCGGGCTTGTAGATGCCGGCGTCCCTGACCGTCGTCTCGGTGAAGACGTTGATGGTCACCGGCACGTCCTGGTAGGACTCGTCGCGCTTGCGCGCCGTGACGATGATCTCCTCCATCTCCGTGCTCTGCGCCATGGCCGGGACCGCGACGCTGGCGGCGAGGACTGCGGCCACGGCGGTCGGGACACGGGTCACCCTGGATGTGGACATGGGAGTCTCCGAGTTAGGGGTTCGAACGGGCCTTGAGGGAGCCGGGCGAGCGCGCGAGCTCCGCGCGGACGATGGCGGCCCCGATGACCATCGCCTTGATCTTGCCGTACGCGACGTCCCTGTCGAGGTACTTGAGTCCGCAGTCCGGCGCCACGATCAGGTCTTCCGGACGGACATAGGGTAACGCCCGCCGGATGCGGGCGGCGACCGTCCCCGGCGATTCCACCTCGGCGCTGCCGAGGTTGAGCGTGCCGAGCAGGATCTTCTTGCCGCCGAGCGAGCGCAGGATGTAGCAGTCGAGGTCCGGCTGCGCCGTCTCGAGCGAGACCTGGTCGCAGCGGCAGTCGGCCAGCTCCGGCAGGAAGGAGTAGGCGGAGGCGCGCGAGTGGATGAGCGCCGCGTACCCGAAGCAGATGTGCACCGCGGTCGTGCCGCGCACGCCGTCGAGGGCGCGGTTGAGGGCCTCGAGGCCGTATTCGCGCGCCTCCTCCGGCCGCGCCTGCATGTAGGGCTCGTCGATCTGCACGACGTCCGCGCCGGCGGCGAATAGGTCCCGGATCTCGGCGTTCAGCGCGACCGCGTAATCCGCCGCGGCGAGCCGACGGCTGCCCCCGTAATGGTCGATCTGCGCCTGCTGCGACATCGTGAAGGGGCCCGGCACCGTCACCTTCACGGGCAGCTGCGTGTGGCGCAGCAGGAACTCGAGGTCGCGCACGCCGACGGCGTGGCGGCGGCGAATCGGCCCGGTGACGCGCGGCACGGGCACGGGGTGGCCGCTGCGGTCGAGCGCCGTCCCGGGATTGTCGAGGTCGACGCCCTCGAGCGCCGTCGCGAAGAGGTTCGAGTAGCTTTCGCGCCGGATCTCCCCGTCCGTGACGATGTCGAGGCCGGCTTCCTCCTGCGCGCGGATCGCGAGGACGGTCGCGTCGTCCTGCGCTTCCTGCAGGTGGGCGGGCGGGATCCGCCAGAGCTCGCGGGCGCGTACGCGCGGCGGGAACCGGCCCGCCAGTTTCGCGCGGTCGATCAGCCAGTCCGGCTGCGGCATGCTGCCGACGAGGGTCGTGGGCAGCAGCGCGCGTACTGGCCGGCTCACGGCGTCACCCCGCCGCCCGCCAGGCGGTGTCCGCCGCCGCTTCCGGCCAGCCGCGGCCGGCGGCGATCGCCGCCCGGATGTCCTTGCCGTGCTGGTCGAGCAGGGGCGCCGCGCGCACCGACGTCGCGCGCCGCCCGTCGAACTGCACGGCGGGGCGCACGGCCTCGCGGCCGCCCTCGATGCCCGCCTCGACCGGCACGATCAGGCCGAGGTGGCGCGCCTGCGGATCCTCGACCACCGCGTCCACGCCGTTGATGGGCGCGAAGGGCACGTCGTTGGCCGACAGGCGGTCCACCCAGTCCGCGAGCGGGCGCGCGCGGAATCGCCGGTCGAGCTCGGCGCCGAGCGCCTCGTAGTGGCGGATGCGGGCGAGCCGCTCCGAGAACCGCGCATCGGCGCGCAGCTCCGGCGC